>JALQXX010000038.1 GCA_023262965.1 Candidatus Marinamargulisbacteria bacterium | reverse complement strand
GACACTGCTGCCCTTGGCCAATAACCAGGGGCTCCACACCCTTTCAACCGTTGGTTATGCCTATATCGATATTCACCACAAACGCTTTGACGATGCCGCATCGCGTTTAACCGCGCTATACGACACCACCCCCAATTCCCCCTTACTGGTTGATGCGATTTTTCATTTGATACGCAAAGGTAATCGGATCAATACGCATTTACTAGAAATGGCGCATACATGTTATCAAAATGGCCTTACCAATTTTGGTCATATCGACACATTACTGTTTACGTATTACAAGAATGGGAATACCCGCATGGCGACGCCATTGCATCATATTCTGCGATTGTGGGCCCCCGACCATTATACCTTGATGACATTATTCTTAACGCCTGCCGTATACGAGAGTTTGGATCAGCTTATGGACTATCGTGCCCGCATACGCCATACCCTGGACAACCTATCCACCGCCACCCCACCCGATCTGTGCCTATGCAATCTAACCATATCCGTGCCCTTTTATTTGGCCTATCATTCCGAAGATAACCGCCCGTTACTGGAAGCCGCTGCGGCCGTTTATGCCCCATTGGCCAAACCGGTCCCTCCCATGACGAGACCCCGTCGCCGAAAGCGTAAAATTGCGATTATATGCGATTTTTTGTATAAGAACTCGGTAACAGATTTTTACGAAACCACCATTCAAAACCTGCCTGAAGACTATGATGTAACACTCGTATCCCATACGAATATACAACGTGATGCGGTTACAAAGGCATTAAACAAACGGGCCCAATCCGTTTACCATTATTCCAGTATATCACGGTTGTTTGATCATTGTGTTCGTCATGCCTATGATATGATTATCTACCCCGAAGTGGGGATGTCCTACATCGTTTATACGCTTGCCATGCATCGATTAGCGCCGATTCAGGTGGCGTTAATCGGGCATCCGGAGACCACCGGGTTGTCCACTGTGGATTACTACATCAGCTGGTCGCATTTTCATCATTACCCCGGCCAAGACCAATTTACCGAAACCCTGGTCACCTTAGCCAATTTACCCATGGGGTATCGACTGCCCGAATACGCACGCTCGCTGCCAGACAATCCAACAAAAGATCCGTCTAAAACCCTATTTTTTGTTCCCATGGCCGCATTCAAAATGCATCCGGACTTTGACCCCGTTATTGTGGCACTCATTCAAGACAATCCCAAAAACCACGTGATATTAATTCGATATCCCGGAAGCGATGTCACCGCCCGTCGATTAGCCGCTCAATTATCGGCATCGGAATACAAACGAGTACAATTCATTCCCTTTGTCTCCTTCAATGATTATTTGAAATTGCTGGCGATGGCGGATGTCGTGCTTGAAACCTTCCCCTTTGGCGGGGGAAATACCACCCTCCACTGCTTGGCCATGGGCGTTCCCTACATTACATTACAAGGGCGTTTTTTACGGGGATCTTTTGGTGCCGGCTATTACCGCTACATGAATCACACCCAATTCATTGCGGAGACGCCTGATCAGTATATTGAATTGGCCCTGATGGTGGCCAAAAACCCCCACTATGTTACCGAATTCAGGAAACAAATGATGGCGCATCGCGACTTATTTTTTGATAATATGGCCGGTCCTCATGAATTTTATGATTGGATGCGCGAAAAAATGCTATAGTAAGGCATAAAAGGAGGTTAATCTATGAATCGATATTATTCCAAGCAGGTGGTTGATGGGCCGAATCGTGCACCATCTCGGGCCATGCTTCGGGCGGTGGGATTTGAGACCCCGGATTTTGAAAAACCCCAAATTGGTATTGCATCCACATGGAGCATGGTAACGCCTTGTAACAAGCACATTCACGATTTGGTAGCCCACGTGGACACCGGTATTGCTGAAGCGGGGGGGAAAGCCATCCCCTTTAACACCATTACCGTATCGGATGGCATCTCCATGGGAACGGAAGGCATGAAATACTCATTGGTGTCCCGGGAGGTCATTGCCGACTCCATTGAAACCGTGGTTGGCTGCCAAGGATTTGATGGGGTGATTGCCTTGGGCGGCTGTGATAAAAATATGCCCGGTTGCGTTATGGCCATGATTCGCCTCAACCGACCCAGTATATTTGTATATGGGGGCACCATTTTACCCGGCCGATACAACGATACGGACGTGGATATTGTATCGGTATTTGAAGCGGTGGGGGCCCATGCCAACGCTAGCATTAGCGATGATGCGTTGCGTGCTATTGAATCGCAAGCGATTCCAGGCCCTGGATCTTGTGGCGGTATGTACACGGCCAATACAATGGCCTGCGCGATTGAGGCATTGGGACTCAGTTTGCCCAACAGTTCGGCTCAAGCGGCGGTATCCCCAGATAAAGCGGCTGATTGTAAAGCCGCGGGTCGCGCGGTTATGGATTTAATTGATCGGGATATCAAACCCCGGGACATACTAACCAAGGCATCGTTTGAAAACGCCATTACCCTGATTATGGCCTTGGGGGGGTCCACCAATGCGGTATTGCATATGATTGCCATTGCCAAAACGGCTGGCATTGACGTTACTTTAGAAGACTTCACCCGCATTGCAAAACGGACCCCCGTTTTAGCGGATTTAAAGCCCAGTGGAGCCTATACCATGTCGGCATTGGTGGCTATTGGTGGGGTCACGCCGTTAATGAAGCGCTTGATTGACGCGGGGTTAATGACTGGCGATGCCCTGACCGTTACCGGACGATCATTGGCCGAAAACGTGGCTGATGTGGCTGATTATCCAGCAAACCAAGCGGTTATCCGTCCATTATCCAACCCCATTAAGGCCACGGGGCATTTAACCATATGCTACGGGAATCTGGCACCCGAGGGGGCGGTTGCTAAAATTAGTGGTAAGGAAGGCGACACCTTTACCGGTAACGCGCGGGTATTTGATGCCGAAGAAGCCGCCTTGGCCGCTATTTTAGACGGTCGAATTGGTGCCGGTGACGTTATTGTTATTCGATACGAAGGCCCCAAGGGGGGGCCGGGAATGCGTGAAATGCTATCCCCCACCGCAGCGGTTATGGGTAAGGGGTTGGGCAATCATGTGGCCTTAATTACCGACGGCCGATTCTCAGGAGGGACCCATGGTTTTGTGGTAGGGCATATCACCCCCGAAGCCTATTGCGGGGGCCCGATTGCCATTGTTGCGGATGGCGATCGCATTACGATTAATGCCACCGAACACACCGTTCATTTGCATGTGCCCGATGCCGAAATCCAGGAGCGATTGGCCAAATGGCGCGCCCCAAAACCCCGCTATACCCACGGTGTCTTGGCCAAGTATGCCGCATTGGTGAGTTCCGCGTCGGAGGGTGCCACAACCGATCACAACTTGGTGCAATAATCCCCATCATCCAGTCGATAAAGTATTAGGAGGTGCGTGATGATGCGTATTTTTTATAAACAACCGTTTGATGATGAGATCCTTGGTAAGCTGTTGCATCATCACAACCTCAACCAACACCCCGAAGGCGGGACCCATGACCCCGATTTTACCCATAGTCGGGTAACCCGTGGCGTCCTCAACCATTATCACATCCATGGAACTAACGCGGATGTGATTATTGGTCCCCCCGCCACATTTTTTGAGACGGTACGCAGTATCGAAGATCGCTTTAATTTTCAATTATTTGGTTGATCCGTGCTATACTTGATGGTGTGGAGCGATCGCATCAACTTGAAACCCTTTTGGCAACAAAAGACCCCGTGGTCATGGGGATTATTAACGTAACCCCGGATTCATTTTACGATGGCGGGGCATCGGAAACGGCCATTTATAATCGCGTGGACGCCATGACCGCCGCGGGTGTGGCCATTATTGATATTGGTGCGGAGTCTACCCGACCCGGGGCCACACCCGTCCCTGCCCATGTGGAACGCGAACGATTGGCGGCATACCTTCCGCATATTATGTCACGGACAACCGCTCTTATTTCGGTGGACACCTATAAGCCAAGTGTTGCGGATTACGCATTATCGGAAGGGGCGGTTTTAATCAACGATATATCGGGTGGGGAATCCCCGGATATGCTGGCGACGGTTGCTCGGCATGGCGCCGGCATTGTGCTCATGCACAAGCAAGGAGACATTCCTACCATGCAAAACAATCCTGTTTATGCAGATCCCATTCACGATGTATATCATTATTTAAAGCATCGGTATGCGGCGGCAACCGCCGCTGGCATTCGCTCCATTATTATAGATCCCGGTATTGGATTTGGGAAAACACGGGCCCATAATACGGCCATTTTACAGGGGTTATCGGCGTTGCAATCCCTAAAGGCGCCCATTATGGTGGGGGTGTCCCGCAAATCGTTTATTGGGGATATTACGGGGGCCCCCGCCGCCGATCGGTTGCCCGGCACCATTGCCGCAACCACCATCAGTTACATGAATGGGGCCCGTTTGTTTCGGGTGCATGATGTGGCCGAAACGATTCAGGCATTAGCGGTATGTCAGGCACTGCGATGATACCGGTATATTTGGGGATTGGATCCAATTTGGGGGATCGTCAATTGTACATTAATCAGGCTATTGATTGCATTCGTAATCATCCCCACATGACATTGGATGCGGTATCGTCCATACACGAAACCATTGCCATTTCGACCGTTGAGCAACCCCATTTTTTGAATGGGGCGCTGCGTATTTTAACCCATTTGTCGCCACACGAATTATTGGTTGAAACCGAGGCCATTGAAAAAAAAATGGGACGTGTTGCCAAAGGGTCGGGTGAACCCCGGACATTGGACTTGGATATTTTATTTTATGGCGATCAGATTCTGGCAACAGATACCCTGATCATTCCCCACCCCCTCATTCAAGATCGCTTATTTGTGTTGCGCCCCCTATCCGAGTTAGCCCCCGAGTTCTGTCACCCTATTTTTAATGAGAGCATTGCGTATCTACGCAGCCAACTCAATGGCTATTAACATCGCCATCACCACCGAATCCGACTTACAGGCCTTTGCCGCCGTACTGGCCCCCACAGTGACGCCCCCAATGGTCATTGGCTTGAATGGGCCTATGGGCAGCGGAAAGACCACCTGTATGCGTTATGTGGGTGAAGCCTTGGGTATTTCCGGCATTCATTCCCCTACATACGCCTTAATTCAGCGTTACACAACGCCCACATTAACGGTCATCCACAGTGATTTGTACCGATTGGATACCGATATGGATATCTCGTTACTGGACATTCCAAGCTATTACGGACCTCAAACATTGGTCTGTATTGAATGGCTGGAAAAAACCACGCAGATCACCGCCGATATTACCCTCACATTTGTGGTCAGTTCACCCGATGCACGTACCATTACCATAACCGGCGACCCTCACCGACTCGATTCGATATTCACCGCCTTAAATAACGCAAATGCCTACCAATTCGGCACCAAAAAATTGGGTGGTTAATTGGCCTACCGACTGCAGCGTCACCGTTATATTGGGATACATGGCGCCTATTTGATTGCGGATGCGTATGGCATCCCGAAAAACACCCCGATATTCCACGCCAATTCGAGTGATCGGCCGTCGCGATGATTGAACCCGTTTTTCAATCAATGATACCAACACGGATAAGGCGGCTTCTTTAGACGATGATACACTAATAATGGTTAATTTTCGGTCCAACTCAATCACGGGTGTAAAATGAAATAACCGCATTTGCACTTTCTTTTGAGTATCCGCTAAATTCATCGCCCATGAATGGTTTTTTAAAAAGTCGCTATCCAGAGGACATACCCAATGACGGTAGCTTTTAACCAACCGCTCGGCGAGCTGGTTGACTTCCAAAGGGGGTACTTGGATTTTAATAGCGGACACCAACTCGTAGATCATGAGTCCCAACCCCACGCCATTGGCATTGGTGTTGTGCACATAAATATCCAAATCCTCCGGATTTTGCCGGTCGATTTGCTGTTTGGCGGCCTTGGCGGCTGCATAGGATTTTTTGAGATTGGGATTAAGATGCAACGATATAATGGTGTGATATCCTTCATCATACAATTCCTTATAAATTTCATAGATAGCGTATTGCGGGTGATCGGATTCAGGCACTGTTCGAATGTACTCCACCGGGTCAATATCCCGTAACGACACCACATTATCGGTAACAATGGCAACTGGAAATGGGGGTGTTTTTACATTCGCTTTTTGGTTCATTTGAACGATCCATTGTGTGGCAATTTCCGAAATAAGCAACAGGGGCTGAATACGCCCAATTTGAACAATGGCGGTAATAAATTGACTGTCCAATTCAACAGGCTCGACTTCCCCAGCAACACCATGCGCTTTGGCGTACCCCACAATACGGTCATCGGCGTTTAGTGTGATATCGGCAATCACACTCTTATCGGGCCCGAATTCAATGGCGATCCCCTTTTCTTTATTAATGACACGGTCAGCCTTGGGTGCAAATACCAATTCATCGGTGCCATCCAATCCCGCTAACTGCCAAACATTGAGCCCGCCAACCCCATCGGTTGTTGTGGAAGGAATCACGGTTGGTGCCGGCATATCGGCAATCCCCACGCCCTGAGACAGTTCTCCCAGCCCCTGCGTAATGGTTATTTGCTGCAATGCTTCCAATTCACGCATGTCGTCCCGGATGGCTTGAATAATGGCCTGTGTATCGGTGGCATCAACAGTTTCTGAGGCCTTGCGATGTATAATGGTGTGAAGGGCCTTGGACAGGGCCTCCCGATTGGGGCTATTTTTAATGACCACATCGAGTCGACTAATGAGCTGCTGCAAAAATGCGCTATCTATGCGCGGATCACCACCCAATTCATCGGCAATAATTTGCAATAATTCCAAGGACACCCCATCCAATAACGCGTCATCCACCCCAATGAGCATATTGACCACCAAATTATCAAATTCATGCGTATCAGGATTGGCCAGTAACCCCACCAACGTGTGCACATCGGCCGCATTTAAGGATTGGGTTACTTGTTTGGTTTGCAATTTTTGAATGGAACGAAGCGCATCCAATGTGGCGGCCTTTGATTGATTGGCGTCCGCACCAACCGGCGACACCCCGAGCATATTTTGACGTAAACCATCAATTTCATTATTATACATGAACTCAAACCGCGACATGCTACTACTTATAGTACCATTTGTGCATTAAAAAGATGATATAAATTTCCATGTTTCAATTTTTTAAAAAGTGGGAAACTCTGATTACGTTGATATGGGGGGCACTCCTCTTTTAAACCTCTAAACAATCGGTTGGCCAACAGTGTCTTCAGACCCGTGCCCCCCTAAGGAACGTACCCCATCATTCGGTTGCCGGTATTTGCTGGATCTGCTGAATGATGGCTGTTGTCGAATAACCGGGTACAAAGGCCAAGCAGCGCACCTGGCCGCCATAGGCCACAACGGTATCATACTCGGGTAAATCGGTGGGCGTGTAATCCCCTCCTTTTACATGAATATGGGGCTTAATAATCCTCAGCAACCGCGTTGGGGTGGCTTCGTCAAACAACACCACCGCATCCACCGATCGCAATGCCGCTACCATGGTCATTCGAAAGGCCTGATGGTGAATGGGGCGATGCGGGCCTTTGAGTTTTCGGACCGAGTCATCGGAATTGATGCCCACAATCAATCGATCGCCCAGGGCTTTCGCCGCCGCCAAATACTGAATATGCCCCGGATGCAATATATCGAAACAGCCATTGGTGAACACCAAGGACAGACCCGAACAGGTGGCGACATACCCCGAAATCGTATCCGCGTTATACTGCATACGCCTGTATTTCGGCTAAAGTAGCCGTGGCCGTTCCGCGTTTGGACACCACCACCCCGGCCGCCACATTTGCAAAATGCACCGTATCCATAATCGGCCATTTTGACGCCAATCCCACCGCCAGCGCGGCCACAACCGTATCGCCGGCACCCGACACATCGTACACATCCCGGGCCTTGGTGGGGACATGATCGATGGCCGTGGGGGTGTATATCGACATGCCTTCATGACTTCGTGTAACCAGCAAACCCTGAAACCGATGGGTCTGAATCATGGTTTGTGCGGCCTGGGCAACGGTATCGGCATCCGCTCCGCTATCGAGGCCGGCCAATTGATAAAACTCCCGTTGGTTGGGTGTTAAAAACGAGGCTCCTTCATACAGGGCCGGGTTACTGCCTTTGGGATCCACAATAACCGGCCGATTTTGTTTGGCCGCCGCATCCACAATGGCGCGCATGCGTGTTGGGGTGATCATCCCTTTGTTATAATCGGATACCACAACGGCATCCACCGTCTGAATACGCGCCACCAGATCGGCGATTAGCCGTGTCTCCCATGCCGAGTCCTGGGCATCAACCTTGGCCGGCTCATCATCAATTCGGCACAGCTGTTGCCCATTCCCCATCACCCGTGTTTTGCAAATGGTTGGCATCGACGCTACGGCCTGCACCCCTGTGGCGTCCATGCCCGCCGTTGTCATTAATTGATGCAGGGTATCGGCATGGGGGTCCTGCCCCACAACACCCACTAAGCCCGCCTTGGCCCCAAAGGCACGGATATTATTCGCCACATTAGCGGCACCCCCCAGTGTGGCGGTAACGCGCTGCATGCGGCATACCGGAACCGGGGCTTCGGGGGATATGCGCTCGACGCTTGTCCAATAATACTGGTCGAGCATAATGTCCCCCACAACCAAAATCCGAATCAATGGCGAAATAAGCGATGGTATCATTCTATTACAATACGTGTAATGGTGGGAATTTGACAATGGGTGTGCCCCTATTCTGTTTCACATATTGGGTAAGGCGTCTGGTTGGGTTAGCGATATCATGTGTCGTTTGTGTTGTGATGTTGCGCCTAATGTGAGGGCTGGGTGTTTTTTGGGAAGGCGATATATAGAGAAAACGGCCCTTTCGGGCCGTTTTTGATGATTAACAAATGTTGTGTTAATCAGGTTTTTAGCTAGCTTTAGGAATCTGGAAATGATACGTCAATTGCAGTGACATTGAGGTCAATTTCTGTACCAACAGCATCTATTAATTGAACAGGGTCAAAAGTTGTAGCTGTAGCTGTATTATCAGCCGTTGGTTTACCCGATACAATAAACGTTGGGTTAAACACAGTTTTAGTGGTATAACCGGTTTCCAAACCACCAACGTCTACTTTAGGACAATTAAATGTAATTGTTGCTTTATTATCAGTAGTCCCATCATTAGAGTCTTCAGCAACTGCATTATAAGCATCTACACCATAAAGTGATGCTATGTGCCCATACCATCCACCAGCTTCAACGCCAGCTGAAGGTGTAGGAATAGATGCAACAACGCCTGGCTCTGTTAATTCAGATGTATTGGCATATGTAACAGTACTAATACATCTTGCTGAAGCACCTACTTCAATAGTAGCATCCGTATTAGCTGTAGCAAACTTCAAATCCAAGGCTTTAATTCCATACTGCAAAGCAGTCTCCTTCAAAAGCGTTGCAACGACTTGATAATTACCATCTACCAATAGATCCCCGTAAGATGACTTTATACTTCCCAAATCAAGATTTACAACCCCTTTTGCACCGTCATCTACAGGTGTATTTTCAGAAACATCAAAATACACAGCATCACCTTTAGTGTTTTTACCTACAATAAAAACAGAAAGTTTTTGACCATCGGTATTTAGTTCCGAAGCACTAGCACCCTGCAATGTTAATTTAATCGGGGCAGACACAGTCGCAGTCGCATCGTCATCATCCGATGAACAGCCTCCCAAAATACCAACACCGACCATAGCTAGCAATATTCCTTTTTTTATGTTCATTGTATACTCCCTTTTTTTATTATTTTTTTTCAATTTTTACTCCTTTACCAAGCGCAATTGCACCTAAAATTATTTTCAGATTTAATAGTAATGAAATGCGGTTACAATGTCAACATACTTGTCGTTTTTTATTCTGCATATCGATTAATGCTACCCTTAAAGGCAGGTTTTTATATACGTATCGTTAGTATCGTTACCATTGGTTAGTTTAAAATAAAGAATTTTCATGGGGACTGTGCGGTTTTCAGCCGAATATACCGGTATGCCATCATCTGTTAAAAAATTAAAAACGAATACGCCATTAGGGTCATCGCACGAAACCGCATCGGCCGTTTCAACAACATCCCATAAATCAGCATCACTCACGGTACTCACCAATAAGAAGGGCTTTTCAATCGTTGAAAATTTTAATTTTTGGCTAATAGACATCACGGTGTGTTCTGAATAGATTTCGTAGCCAGGCTTATCTGCAGGAATAGTTTCAACGGGATACCGATTACTTTTAGGCCCTCCTCCATCCACACCAACGCCACAATCATTCGAATTATCCGTCAAAATCACTTTATCTTCACTACGGTTCCCGTTCCGTTTAACAAGCTTGCAAACATTACTTATATTAAAAACAGCTTTTTGATCAATATTTAAGGCGGTCCCACCCTCTAATGAAATATCACATAAAAACAACACAGAATACGTAACCGTATCCCCTACCTTTATATCGGTCGGATTCGGCCCATACTCATATTGGATCACCTTGCCTTCGCCATCAAAAAAATTGACCTGATTATTCAATAACTCAAATGCGGCCACCTCGTCTTGTGAGGCAGTGTATCGCGGGGACTCGTTGGGTGCGGCCACCTCGTCTTGCGAGGCAGTATATCGCGGCGACTCTTTGGGTTTTGAACACCCACCCAAAATCCCCATACCAATCATTACTGCCAATACAAATTTTTTCATACATACTCCTGCTTATGACCCATTTCGCCAAAAATTTTTGTTTATTAAAAACTATCATAAAACATATGTTTTGTAAACTGAGATAGCACTATGATACAAGTTACCCACAAACGATGGTCAGTAGTATGAGGTCTGCATAATAAATTGACATAACGAGCCCA
>JALQXX010000037.1 GCA_023262965.1 Candidatus Marinamargulisbacteria bacterium | reverse complement strand
GGACCGACTTCAACAAAAACGTTGCTTTCGGCCATCATAGCGCGAATGGTTTCGATCCATCGAACAGGGGATACAATATGCACGGACAAATTGGCTTTTAACGTAACAGGATCCGTTACGGGTGCGGCTTCACGGTTGAGGTAAATGGGGTATTGCGGCGGGTTAAAAGTAAATTGGTCAATATAGTCTTTAAAAATTGGGACCGCATCATTCATTAAATGAGAATGAAATGCACCGGATACCGGTAAATTTACCACACGAGCACCGGCTTTATTTAATTGGTCGATGGCTTTATAGATGGCATTCAACTGGCCAGAAATCACAAATTGGTTTGGGGTATTGTAGTTAGCAATCACACAGTGATAAATGGTATCAACAATACGCGATACGGTGTCCTGATCCAACCCAATCACCGCGGCCATTGCCCCATCAGTTGCATGCGCTTGTTGGCCCATTAATTCCCCACGCTTCGCTACAATCCGGAGTGCCGATTCAAAATCCAATACCCCGGCAGCGTAATATGCGGTAATTTCACCCAAACTGTGACCGGCAACCGATGCAACAGCGATTTCGGAAGGGAGTTGATGATACATTGCCACGCTGGCTAAAAAAATAGCGGGCTGGGTGTATTGCGTTAAATGCAACCGAGCATCAGGATCACTAAATGATATGTCGCTTATTGAATATCCCAATAAGTCATCGGCCTTACGATACATATCGCGAACCTCAGGAATAGCATCGTGAAAGTCACGGCCCATCCCTACAAATTGCGATCCTTGTCCCGAAAAAATAAGATGTGTTTTTGTCATGTTATACTCCATTCTATAATAATCGTTGACCACGTAAACCCCGCACCAAATCCCACTAAGCACAACCGATCGCCCGGTTTAAGACGATTTTGATGAATGGCATCGGTTAATACCAAGGGAATGGATGCGGCAGATGTATTGCCAACAGTATCAATATTTATTAAGAATTTGGTTAGAGGAATGGTGGTTTTTTTGCTCACGGCCTCCAAAATACGCTGATTGGCTTGGTGACATACAACGTAATCCAGGTCATTCACCGATAGCGAGCACGCCGATAATGCCGCCATAATGGATTCAACAACAACCGTTACCCCCTTTTTAAATACCGCAGGCCCGTTCATATGAATCACCGGACGGGGTTCCGATACCGGGTTGTCATAAAATGGTTGGGTATGGGGGGTTGGCGAACATGTTAAGATGTCGTGACTATGGCCATCCGCACCCTGATCAACGGTTTGAATCCCACCGGTGGCGACCGGGCCAATAACGGCTGCGCCAGCCCCATCCCCAAATAAAATAGCGGTACGCCGATCCTGCCAATCCACCAAATCGCTCATAGATTCTGCGCCAATAACCAGATAGGTTTTTCCCAGACCCGCTGCACAATATGCATACGCTGTTGCAACGCCATAACAAAAACCACTACAAGCGGCAGCAATATCCATACAGGGTATGGCACGTGTAATGCCCAATTTTTGCTGCACCCGACAGGCCGTCGACGGAAACCCCCAATTATCGGGTGATGAGGTCGCAACCCAAATGCCATCGAGCGTATTGGGAGACACCCCGGCCTGATCCAATGCCATTTGTGCGGCTAAAACCGCCATATCGCTGGTGGATTCTGTCGGGCCTTTGATGTGTCGATTATGAATCCCTGTGCGCGTGCTAATCCACTCCGAGGAAGTATCCATACCGCTGGTTTCAAAGAAGGCGTTAGAGACCTGTTTTTCGGGTAAATACCCGCCCACACCTAAAACACCAATTCGCCAGTTATTGGTTATCATCCGTATCAAAGGCAATGGCCATTTTGGAAATCATGCGATTGTTTACGCAGGTCATAGCCGTTCGAATAGCACTTACAACCGCCTTCTTTTTGGATTTGCCATGGGCTACTAAAGCCACCCCATTGACACCCAAAAGCGGTGCGCCACCATATTCTTCGTAATCAATTTTCTTTTTTAATGCCCTAAATGCGGGTGTTAGTAACCAACCCCCAATTTTTGTGGCCAAGGATCCCGATGCAACGGTGCTTTTAATTTCATGAAATATATAATCCACCAAACCCTCCCCAAATTTGAGCAATGTGTTGCCAATAAACCCATCACAGACAATGACGTCGGCCTTGTGATTGAGAATATCTTTGCCTTCTAGGTTTCCAATAAACTGGATTTTGGTATTGCTTTCAAGGCGTGCATACGTGTCGTGAGTGAGTTGGTTACCCTTTTCTTTCTCTTCACCAATATTAATTAAACCAATTCGAGGATGAGGGACGCCCAAGGCATTTATTGAAAAAAAATGCCCCATTATGGCATATTGTTCCAGGTTAATGGGCTTGCTATCCACATTCGAGCCCATATCCAACATCAGGGCACATCCCGCGTTTGTGGGAATAACGGATGCAAGGGCGGGCCGATCAATGCCTTTAATACGGCCTAAAATAAATAGTGCGCACGACATAATCGCCCCCGTATTACCGGCCGATAAAAACGCATCGGCTTTACCCTCTTTTACTAAGGTTAAGCCAACATGAATAGAGGATTCTTTTTTCTTTCGAAAAGCCTGTAGGGGGGGATCGTCCATCAAAATCACATCGGGTGCATGTATCAACGTAATTTTAGGATGATCAATACCATACGTATCTAATACGCTTCGATTCCCAATCAACGCAATGGACACATCCAGTTGTTGAACAGCATCCAAAGCACCAGCAACAATGGCATCGGGGGCATTATCGCCACCCATGGCATCAAGTGCAATTAGGGGCAAGGTTTAGGCCTCTTTGGGTTGATTTTCTTTGATTTTTAAGACAACGGACCCCTTGTAATAACCGCAGCTGGTACAGGCGCGATGAGCAATTCGCAACACATGACACTGCGGACAACTTGCCATGGTAGGCAAAGCAATTTTCCACAAGGATCGGTGGGTGCGCTTTCGGGATTTAGATCGTCTTTTTTTAGGTACTGCCATACTAACAGACTCCTTTTGTTTAAATTCGTTTACCAAAGTATAGTATGGTGAATAGGGGTTGTCAATTGGTGGTTTTTTGAATTATGCCTCAATAATGGTGGCGGAATACTGGGGGTGTTACGGTCGTTTGGTATTTCGGATGCCTGCAAAACACCGATCGTATAACCAGCATGGCCAAAAATACAGGGTTCGCACCAGTTGGGCAAGGGGCCATGGAAAGGCGATTATTTTTTGATGCCGTTCAAGCGCTTTAAAAATTTTTTGACACCCAACACGGGTTTCTTGCAGAAAGGGCATATAAAAATTATTGCGATCCGTTATGGCGGACTGAATAAAGCCGGGCCGTATAATACTTACCGAAATACAAAAGCGTTTTAGATCCAATCGCATGGATTCAAATAGCGCATTGACAGCGGCTTTACTGGCACAATAAGCCCCCGCTTCGGGCAATCCACGATACCCGGCTAAGCTGCTGATAACCGCAATATGCCCGGCTTTTTGCCGTATCATTGTGGGAATAACCGCGTAAGCCGCGTACCCCGCGCCCAAAACATTTGTTTCAATAGTGTCGGTTAAATATGCGGCATTGGCTTTGTATGCGGGGGAGGGTACGCTGATGCCCGCATTGGCAATCAGTATATCCACTCGACCAAAGTCTGCAATGAGGGTGGCAATGACGTCAAAAATTGCGGATTGATCCGACACATCGCATATCCCAATTCGGCTATCGCAGCCATAATCATTCATCAGTTCTTGTTGCAAGGCGATTAATGCGGATTCTCGCCGTGCAATCAATCCCAATAAATCCCCGGCTTTAGCATAAAGCCGGGCCAATTCCGCACCAATTCCCGAGGATGCTCCCGTAATAATAACCACACGGTTGGTCATAAATGCGCATCCCCTTGATGAATAATCCCCATGTGTAAGTCATATCCCATAAGGATGATGATACCCGAAGTTAGCCGGTTGTGGAATGGGTGGTTAACGGCCGAATAACGCTCTACACAGATGGCTAAAATGCGCTATAATAGTGTGACAAGTGAATCAATTAGCGAACGTTATTACCGCATTACGTATATTAGGGGTGGGCATTATTTTTTGGATGACCCCTTGTGTAACCAATTACACTCAAATTATGGTCATTTTGCTATATACCGTTATTTGTTTGACCGATTTTTTGGATGGATGGGTAGCGAGGCGTTTTAAAATAGAGTCTGAATTGGGTAAAATTTTAGATCCCTTGGCCGATAAAATACTGGTCCTGATGTTTTTGCCACTTTTGGAGATGCAGGTGATTACTTCGTTTCCGGTATTCATAATATTGGCCCGTGAGTTTGCGATTATGGGACTACGAATTTACTCGGTCCAAACGGGTGGGGGGAGCATTCCGGCGCAATTTACGGGCAAATTAAAAACAGCGCTGACATTTCCGTTATGTGGCATTTTGCTGGGGCGCGTTCCGGTAGAGGCGGTGGATATTCCGTCAATTCTGATGCCCGTTCAATGGCTGATTGACTGGGTGTACCAGTGGCCAACCAGTGTTATTTTATTGTTGGTGTACAGTGTTGTTGCGTTGACCATTTGGTCGTTTGTGGATTACTTTGATCAGTTTTTTTGGGGACTTTATATAAAGCGTTTTGCTAATGATGATGAAAAAGCCCGTCAGTCATTGCGGGCGATGATTCCCAATCTATTTTCCATATTGAATGGTTTATTGGGGGCGGTGGGCATTTTTTTTGCTTTGAATAATTTGATTCGGTTTTCGGCCTTGTTTTTGGTGGTGTGTGTGGTATTTGATGCCGTGGATGGGTCCATTGCGCGGCGCCTCAATGTATCCACAGCATTGGGTAAAAAATTGGACACCCTGGCGGATAGTATCAGCTTTGGGGTTCTGCCGGGGATTGTTGTTTTTGAATGCCTGCGATCCGTTCATTGGGGCATGGCAATGGGATTGGCCATTGGGTATGGCGCGGCCGCCGCATTTCGATTGATTCGATTTAGTAAAACGGGACATTCGGATTATTTTGAGGGTATTCCATCACCATTTGCCGCAACCATTGTTATATTCGCCAAAATATCCACCTTATTTAGTGGGGCAGCTGTTTTTTCGGGTATTGTGATTGTAATGGCCCTATTGATGGTGTCAACGCTGCCCTATCCGCATCGACATATGGCAGCTAAGCGTCGCTTTTTGCGATTTGTGCAGTTTCCGGCCTTTATATTCACTGTATTGTCGGTTGCGATGTTAATTCGTGGTCAGGCGGGTCATAGTTTTTATGTATACGATGTGATGGTGGGGGTATTTGCTTTGTATATTTTAACCCCCCTTATTTATTGGAACGATGCCAAGCGAACCCCCCATTGATATTAGTGTCGTGATGGGCTCTTTTAATCAGGCGGGCGCATTGGCCCGGGTACTGGCTGGCTATGCCGCTCAAGATGCCACCTGTTCGTTTGAGGTCATTATTGTGGACTCCTTTTCAACCGACACAACCGCCAAAATGATGGCTGCCTATACCACCCAACGGCATCCACTGCGCTTTATTCAGCGGGATAATCCTGCCGGGAAAGGGGAAGCGCGTAACGAAGGGGTTCGTTTAGCGAAGGGCTCTATTATTATTATTAGTGATGCGGATATGATTCCGGACCCCCGATTTGTTCAGGCCCATTTTGATGCGCATCGGGCGAGTACGGAGCCCACCTGTTTTGAAGGCAAGGCCTATAATTTGCAAACCTATGTATGGCCGATTTCCGACACCAAAGGCCTGGCGACCCAAATTCCAGCCAAATACAAACCCAATGCGGCGTTAAATTGGTATTACTTTTTAACCGGTAATATATCGTTTCCCAAATCCCTTTTTGATGCAGAAGGGGGATTTTGTTTGGACTTTAAACAATATGGCTGGGAGGATTTGGAACTGGGCTACCGCCTGAAAAAGCGTGGCGTGCCATTACGTTACCTAACAACCGCCATTAATTTTCATTACCATATTATTTCCAATAATGATCGCATCAAGCGAAAGTATGCGATGGGGCAATCGGCACGGATTTTTATCGAGCATCATCCGGAATTGCGATGGTTTTTGGGGATGCATCCGCTGGCTATTTTTGTACGTAGGCGGTTATCCAAACGGCATTTTTTGTATCGAAAAATGGCCGATTGGTCGCAAATAAAGAGCCATCCTTTACGCAACTTAGGGCAATGGTTTTTGGGGGAGTATAACTATGTGTCGGGGCTATTGAATCTTCCGATTACCGATTGATCCATCTGTAGGGACCCTTGTCGGATAAGGATGGGGGGGCTTTGGGTGCCATCAAGGAGCGTGGAGGGCTGACCGTCCGTGGGCAGGGTCACATTTCCATACGTGAAGTCTACCCGGTCCAACAGCGCTTGGGATAGGCCCGTGTGGCCACTGATATTAGCACTGGTTGATAAAAGCGGTTGATTGACATCCCCAAGAATGGCCTGCAGTTTGGGGTGATGGGGGCAGCGCAGGGCAATGGTAGGGCGATACCCCGATATACTATCCGGAACCGTTGGGGCTTTTTCGACAATCACGGTTAATGGCCCGGGCCAGTAGCGATGCATGATGGCTTCGGTGGCGGGCAGGATGGTACGGGCGAGTGTGTAGGCTGCCTGGATGGTTGGAATCAATACAATAAACCCTTTGTGGGCATCGCGATTTTTTAATGCGATAATGCGTTCGGCGTTGGCCGCGTTGGCTATGGCAACAATGCCCGGAACGGTATCGTGTTCAATAATGCCAATGGCGTTTTGCATGAGTTGGGCACAGACGTCGGTATGTGTTATCACGACAATAGTATATTATAATTCAGAAAATCCGATAATTCCTTGGTAATATCCTGAATAATATAGGGCGGGTCTTTGCAGAGTAACAGGTGGCTGGTCAATTCAAAAACCCCTTCGGATGATAATGACAAGGACTGTGATATAATCCCGCGCAAGCAATAGCTGATTAAAAATGGGGAACACCCCAAACTGGATAATCGCAATAAGGTGGTATCAATGGCATTGGTGTGCAAGGATGCCAATACCAAATGCCCCGAATACGCGGCATGCAGGGCCACTTCAGCGGTGTGTTGATCCCGAATCTCACCAACGGCAATAATATCGGGGTTGTGCCGAAGAATGGCCCGTAACCCCACATCAAAACCATAGCCCTGGGCTACATTAACCGCCGTTTGATGCACATTGGGAATAATTTGCTCAATGGGATCCTCAATCGTAATGACATGCTTGTGGGTGAGCCGACGCAGTAAGGAGTAAAGCGTTGTGGATTTTCCCGATCCGGTGGCCCCGGTAATCAAAACCAGGCCGAATGGGGCCCGAATCATACGATCAATGGCCTGCAATTTTTGGTGTGAAAATCCCAGGCTTTCGGTGTGTTGCAAGGGAATGCTGGGATTGAATAGGCGCAAACTCACCATTTCACTGGTGTGGGTGGGTATGGTGGCGACCCGAACATCCAATTGACTGGTTGCGTATTCAAACGATAGGGAGCCATCTTGGGGCTTTAAGACAATGCCCGGATCCATATTGGCTTTTAATTTGATTAAATACGCCAGTTTTTGAGCATCGTCTTTAAACACCGGCAGCGTGATTTGTGTTGTATGGTTGCGTTTAATCATAATCTGCGTGGTATGGCATATATGAATATCGGTGGATTGATGGCTATCGGCATACAGCATGAGTAGGGTGAGTAACCCGGGGCCAATATGATGGTGGTGTTGCAGCGCAACGTAGCGTATGTAGAGCCGCGGATCCACCAATCGAATGGGAATATCCGCCGCAAATTGCTGATGCAACAGTGCATTATAGGGGTTGCAGGTAATTACATAGGCGCGGGAGGCAGAGATGGTGGCTAAAAATCCTTGGTGATGGATGAGGTCTACATGCGCTTGAGCCGACGCATCGATACCGGCATTGGGAACGCCAGAAGGGGGCATAACGGTTGTGGGGTACGTTTTTTGTAATTCAGCAATACGCGTGATAAGATCAGTTGTGTATTGAGTCACAGATAATTCACTGGAATCAGCAAAGGATTCTAATGATATAGTGACGATATTACGTGATGGCATTGCCCCCTCCTTGCACCAGTCAGTATATCACAAGGGGCAAAAAATGCCAGATGGTTTTTTAGGGGTGTTTTTGAATAACAAAAATCCCTTTTTCGGCAAATAAATTGGTTAATCGCAACGGAAAAATCAACCGGTTAATGGGGGATGTTACCGAGGGGATTTCGCGGATAATGGTCATGTTGAGCCTGTGGCAGAGTTCCCGAAACTCTTGAATGGTAATAACCCGAATATTGGGGGTGTCGTACCAATCGTAAGGCAGTTGGCTGGTTTTGGGGGACACGCCTTTTAGGCATAAATGCATGCGAACCCGCCAATGGCCAAAATTGGGGAACGTAATAATCACGCGTTTGGCAATACGGGTCATTTCCAAAAGCAACTGTTCGGGATGCAGAACTTGTTGCAAGGTTTGCGATAAAATAGCCACGTCAAAGACCTGATCATCAAAGGGGCGAATGCCTTCTAAAACATCGCCGTGATACACGGGCAAGCCTTCTTTAATGGCCTGAACCACATTGTCAAATGCTTGGTCGATGCCGTAGCCGTCGCAGTGTTTTTTGTGGCGCAGTTCTTTTAACAATTGACCGGTTCCGCAGCCCAAATCAATAACGCGCTCACCGGCATGAATGTGATCGTATACAATGGTTTGATAGGGTTTCATAGGCTATCCAAAAATCCGTGAATCACGGCCCGTGTTTCGTCGGAGTCAATTAAAAATGTATCGTGGCCGTAATCGGAGTCAATTTCGACAAACGACACGTGCTTATTTTGTTTCATGAGCTCGTACACCAATGTTTTGCTTTGTTTGGATGTATACAGCCAATCCGATCGAATGGCCATGATTAAAAAAGATGCGTGGGAGGGCCCCAAGGCAGCCTCAATAGACCCGTAATGGTGGGCTAAATCAAAGTAGCTAATGGCCTTGGTCAAATACAAATACGCATAGGGGTCAAATCGATTCACAAACTTATTGCCCTGATACGACAGGTAGCTTTCCACCTGAAATTCAGGGGCCATATGATACTGGAAGGCATCGGCATCTTGCAATTGACGCGAGAATTTGGCCTCAAGCGCCTCTTCGGATAAATACGTAATATGCCCCAATTGCCGGGCAATGGCCAATCCACTGGATGGCCCGCTTGTATGGGTGACCAGGTCATTTAAAATAGCGTGTCGGCCAACCGAATCAAAGGCAATGGCCAAGGGGCTTACCTGAGATGTTGCGGCAATACTCACGCAGGCGTGGACCCGATCGGGGCATTGCGCCACCCATTCCAAGGCTTGCATCCCTCCCATCGATCCGCCAATCACCATATGAATCCGTTCAATCCCCAAGTGATCGCACAAATGGCGCTGCACCGTCACCATATCGCGAATGGTAATAATGGGAAAGCTGAGGCCATAGGGGGTCCCCGTTTTAGGGTTGATGCTGGAGGGTCCGGTTGTGCCGTAGCATCCCCCCAACACATTGCTACACAACACAAAATACCGGTTGGTATCAATGGCTTTGTTGGGGCCAACAATGGCCCCCCACCAGTTCAATGGGTTGGAATCGGCGGTAAGCGGATGGCAAATCAATACCACATTGCTTTTATCGGCGTTTAATTCACCAAATGTATGGTACGCAACCCGGATATCGGGCAAGGACTGGCCACTGTTTAGGAGAATACGTTCCGGATGGGAATACTCATGGGCAGTCATTATATTAATAGAATTCCCAAAAGGCCGATTGCAATACGGTAGACACCAAATGCGGTTAAACGTCGTCGATTCACCCATGCCAAAAACCATCGAATGGTGATCACGCAGCCCCCATAGGTGAGGCCTATTCCCAGACCCAGCCAGCCCCACTCTACCAGCGATAGCGTTTGACTGGAACCCAGCAAATCGGCCATAACAACACCAATAAGCAAGGGCACTGCAATAATAAACGAAAAAAACGTGGCTTGTTGGCGCGTGCAGCCCGCGGCCATGCCCCCCATAATGGTAACCGCGGATCGGCTCATCCCGGGCCATAAGGCCAGGCACTGCCATAGCCCAATAATCACGCTCTGCCTTAGGGTGACACGATCGGTTTTGGATGGGGGATCGGGACGCCTATCCATAATAATCAAGCCAATTCCCCCCACAATGAGCCCCCAAAAAATAACAGTGGAATTAAATAGTGTGGATTTAATAAAATCTTTTGTTAGAAAACCAACCACTACAATAGGCAGTGTTGCCGCAATAATGGGGTAGTTGCTGGATTGAAAGGGGCGACGCAATGCCTCTAAAAAGACATGGGGGAAGATGGTTGGTACGGCCAATATGGCCCCCAGTTGAATAGCGATGTCAAATACGGTGTAAAAGGCGGGGTCAAGAGGTAAGTAGGGGCTTACGAGCAACAAATGTCCGGTAGAGGAGATGGGTAAAAACTCGGTAATGCCTTCTATTAGACTTAATAGGATAACGCTAAATAACATAGGGTATAGCGGGGGTATTGGTGGACGAGTCGATGGTAACCAGGCGCGATATCGCCGTCCCAATGAGAAGAGCAATCACAATGCCCAGTCCAATGAGCATAATCTGATCGTATCGTGATAGATTGGACCAACGTAATTGCCCCGTAATCAGGCCTTTTAACGGGTTAATAAACGATATTTGGTACACGGATTTGCAATGGGGGCAGGTGATATTCAGAAGTTTGCCGGGTCGAATAGGAAATCGAAAGCGCTTGCCACATTTTTGGCACGACATGATTTTTTTTCGACGGAATTTTTCTAACAATGAGCCCATAACCATTTACACTATTGGTGACCGGGTGTATGCCCGATTCATGCTACTTAGTGTACCATAGTGTGCCGGATATGGCTATGTCCATCAATCACAAACTGAGATAGCACTATGATAAACGTTACAAACTGAGATAGCACTATGATAAAAGTTACCCACAACC
>JALQXX010000036.1 GCA_023262965.1 Candidatus Marinamargulisbacteria bacterium | reverse complement strand
AAAAAGGCACGGTTGGCTGGGGGGGGTGTGTATGGATTACTCCAAAATCGAAAACGTCAACGATAGGTGGGGGTGGGTGTAGGCATAGAGCGTAATTGCCGTATCGGACCGCAGGTAATGCCAATCGGTGATGTTGATATTTTCCATATGCACCTGCTCTTCGGGGGTATATGGATTGTTTGGTAACCGTTCAAAAATGCCCCCCTGCACCAAATAATTCAGATGATGGCTGGGCGGGTAGACCTGATACTGATCCGCATAGGCCATCAGGCCCGCCTTTATGGCGTAAAGCGCCCCCATCAGCCGGTCGATACTGGGATAATTGGCCAAAAACAGAGTGAATAGGGGGTTGCTTCCGCTAGCCGCCTGAACACGTGTCATTGCCCCCGGCTGGGATACCGCAATCCACGCATTATCCAAACGGACATACGGGGTCGCGGTTACCGACACATCGGGAAGGGTAATGGGCCCGGAATCGGTTAATGCATAGGGCCACTGACCAAGGGACTGTATCGCCCAATACTGATCAAATAACTGGGACTGACGATGCATCATCGCCACGCTCTGATTGATCCGATCACTGGTCTCCTGAATCAGTTGCAGGGCAATCGCAAATACAGCCAGTGCAAAGGCCAATGATAACGATAATTCAAGCATACTAGCCCCACGAAGACGGATCATTTAACCACTACATTATGACTCACATACCCATTAACCGGCAATAGCTCAATGGTATGGTAACGGGATTCGTGATACACGGTAATGGATTGGGTAGCGGTCAATGGGCTCTCTAGGCAGGTGCTTATGGTAGCCGTAACCGGGCACAAAAAGGCATTTCCCTGGGGGTCATACACCAGTCCCTGCGTTGCGGTTAAGCTGGTCACGGATGCCACCTGCGTGCTGGGGGATAACGCGTATGTGTCTAGGGGAAGCCACGCGTCTTGGGTGTATAAGGCCGTTTGATACGACTGGTTATCCGCATCCAAGGTGAATTGATAATACCGATGGTCCACAAACGCGTTGGATTGCAACTGCTTCAGTGTGAATACCAGCTGATGAACGTCGTAGGTTAGGGTGTGCCCCTTTAATACCCGAAAAAAGGACGGGCTTGCCACAATCAATAACCCCGCAATAATGGTCATTACCAACAGTAGCTCCAAAATCGAAAAGCCCGTTAAACGCCTCATTGAATTTTTAAGACACGAAACGCTTCGTCCACCGTGGTGATTCCCGATGTGATCTTATCCTTGGCATCGGCAATAAAGTCGTCAAAGCCATTTTTTTGCGCCAAGGCGATCAGGTCGCTTTCGGTTTTTCCGAGCTCAATCGCATTTCGTAGATCATCGGTTACCACCAATAATTCACTAATAACGGTTCGGCTGCTGTACCCTGTATTCAAACAGGCCTCGCAGCCCGCACCATGCCAATAATCGTGATTGGTCGGTAGCCCCAACCGTTTTAACATCGCCCGATTGGGCTTGTGTTTGGTTTTGCAATTGGAACAGATTTTTCGGGCCAAGCGCTGCCCCAATACCGCCGTTAATGTGGCACTGATCCAAAATCGCGGCAACCCCAAACTGATTAATCGTTGAATCGTCCCAATCGCTGAATTCGCGTGCAAGGTCGATAATAATAAGGTCCCCACCAAGGCATTTTGTACCGCAATTTGCGCCGTCTCGGTATCCCGAATCTCACCCACCAAAATAACGTCCGGGTCCAATCGCAAAAATGACCGACAGGCCTTCGCAAAGGTTAACCCAATCCGATCATTCACCTCCACTTGGTTTAACCACGGCATCCGGTACTCCACGGGATCCTCAATCGTTACAATGTTCGTGGAAAATCCCTTTAGCTGATTCAAAATGGAAAACAATGTCGTGGTTTTTCCCGATCCCGTTGGCCCTGTCACCAACAACATCCCCTGCGGATACCGTATAATGTCTTCCAATAATCCCAATTGCTTGCTGTTGAATCCCAAACTTTCTAAGGTTAAATCCATTTTGTTGCTGTCTAAAATCCGCAACGTTAGCTTTTCCCCGTAAATAGTCGCCACCGACCCCACACGAATATCCACATCCTGATTCGGCTGGTCACTGGTTACCGATCGATCCCCAATCGATACCGAAATTTGGCCATCTTGGGGCATTCGGGTTTCCGCAATGTCCATCCCCGCATACACTTTGATGGTGGATAGCAATGGCGACATAAATGTTAAGGGCAACTGCTGAAACAAATGCAATACCCCGTCAATACGCATCCGAATGAATAAAGAATCCGGGCCCGGATCCATGTGAATGTCCGATGCATGATGGCTAATGCCATGAAATAAAATCAGGTCAACCAAATCCGGGATTTTGGGAATGTCGGGTAAATGCGATAGGACCGTCGGGTTAATCTCCCGCCGCTCTTGAATCACATGAATCGATGTGAAATTCGCGTAATCCGGTTCTTCCAAGGATCCAAAAATAGTTTTTATTTTTAAACGTGATAAAATAGCTGCTTTAATATCGGTTGCCGAACAAAAAACAAACCGAATGGATTGGTTAAGGGTGGATTCCAATAATGACTGCAGCTCAAAATCTTCCGGATGCGCCGTTGCCACCAAGAGAATGTCCTGCTCGTACTTCAACGGAATGATGGTGTGTTTTTCCATGACGTCGATGGATACCTCACTCAGAACATTGGGGTCGATGGTAAAATTCTTTAAATCAATCGCATTGTTGGCCATTAGCGTAGGACCTTTCGGGTGTCATCTGTCGATGTGGCATCAATAATGTGGGGGGTGATGAGCACCGATAGCTCGGTTTTTTTCTCGGCCGTTTCTTTTTGTGATATGAATAGGTTTAAAATGGGAATGTTTGATATAATCGGGATTTTGGTTGTGGCACTGGTTTTTTTCTTTTGAATGAGGCCCCCAATAACAATGGTTTCACCGTCTTTAATGACCACCTGGGTTTTGGTGGATGTGCGGGAACTGATCGGCGTGTTCTGATTGACATGGCCTTCCGATATACTGGGATTGAGCTCCATTAAAATATCGTCCGTTTCGGAGATGTGTGGCGTAATTTCAAGGGTGATACCTGTGGTTAAAAAGTTCATGTTTTCGATCGTGCTGGTCTGGGTCACTGTTGTGGTGGTATACCCGGTTTGATTACCGGTATTAATCGATGCCGTTTTATGATTGGTTACCAAAATTTGGGGGTTGGCCAATACGTTCACATTGGCATTGTTTTCAAACAGGCTCATGGAAAACGAATACCCCAATGTCTGCAAATTAAAGGGGCTGTTGCTTGTGCCAATGGTTCGCGAAATTGACGAGGGCTTGGTGCCAAATACGGTGGATAAATCCACGTTTGTTTCAATAATCGTGGCCTCAATTAATACTTGTTTGGGCCGTACATCCAATCGCTCAATGAGTGTTTCTAAATAATCCAAATCTTCCACGGAACCCTGTGCCACAATCGAATTATCGATCGGATTGGTTTTAAATTGCGCAATATTACTCATGCCGTCCACCAATTGAATGAACTCCTCCCCTTTTAAGTAGTTGAGTTGGAATACCCGAACCGGTGATTGATGAACAATTTTAATGATCTGATCCGATAAAATCCAATGACAGCCCCAATAATTAATCAGAATATCAAAGACATCGGCCGGATGCATGTTGTTTAATTCCACCGTAATGCGTTTGTCCGATTCAATGGTGTTAATAATATTGAGCTGGTGCTCTTTGGCAAAAATGGTAATAAAGTCCGATAACGAAATGCCCGCAAAAATATAGGACCCTTTGGCCGTTACTCCAATATACTGACGCAAGGTCTCTCGCTCCGATGCCGTTTGAGGGACCGGGTCCGCCGTATCACTACGAGTGGCATTGTAGTAAACAATGCGGTGCATCGATGTGCTGGCGGCCCCGTCACTGGCCTCTAGTAAAAAATAGTTGTTATCATTTTCTGCTTTTAATGACACGGTATAATGAAACTGCCCGAATGTGTTTATCGGAATGTCAAACCCGTTTAGGGTGAGCGATGTCGCGTTTTTGACCGTGCCTGTAAACGTGACGCTGGCCTGATACGATGTGGTGACATCATTCGCAGGCGTCTCCAATAGAATGGTGGGGGCCCCCATTACAGACGTGCTGAAAAGCAGTCCCAAGATCAGGCGATTAAATTTGAAAATCATAAAATGCGGTTCCTATTGGGATGAACTTTGGGGTGTATTTTCGTTTAAATGTTACGCCGTTACTATCCACTTTAATGACTTTGACGTCATTAAACACATCGCCGGCTTTAAGAATTTGGCCGGATATGAGGGCTTTGTAGCGGTTATTGATATTCCAAATAGCGGTAATTTTGTATTCGGTTACGGAACCGGCGGCGTTGGTGGGTGCGGGAATGGTGGTGGGCTCTTTTTCGGTGGGTAGGGATTGATTAAAGAACGGATTGGTTTGCCATTGGCTGTTGGATTGGGATTGCGGCATGCTATCCGATTTAAGAAGATCAAATAGCGGCTTTTCGATTTTTCTGGGTTCGGGAGCCTTTTTTTTGAGTTCAAATTCCTGCCCGTAGCCGGTAATGGATATGGCTGCGATAAGCCCAATGGTTAGAATCCGTAGCGAGAGTGTGTTAATCATAGCCCTGCATGGATTATCGGTTGCAAACGGGATATTATTTAGTCCATGAGAGTCCGACGTTTGCCAATGGGGACTAATTGTTTGCAACGAATGATCGACACAGGATGTATGACAATTGTTTCAATGGCCAGGATAGTCGGTGCCGTACTGGTACTTGCGTATGGCATGAACACCTTGATTACGGTACTGCCCCAACCCAATCGCTACAAGCGTTTTAAAAAATATCGAGGGCTGGGTCCGTTACTGGGTATGGTTATTGCGCCCCTACGGATTTGGCCGACCATTATACGCACCCATAATCTGCCGGTTATTATGCGGCATATTGCCGTACTGATTCTAGCCGCGGGGATGGTGCATGCCCATGCCATGGGCTATGTGGCCGGAACCGTATGGTCGCATTATACGGTTTTGCCGGTACTAACGGTGTGTTTGTTTACCGATATACGGCATCATATTATTCCCAATGAACTCTCGTTTGGGTTGATTTTCTTTGGTGTTGGGTATGCCATTTGGAATAACCGTCTCATGGATGGTGTCTATGGCATGGGTATTGTGATTGCTGTTTTTGTGGTGTTTAGCGTGGTTATGCGACTCATGGGGCAGTCCCAAGCCTTTGGGGCGGGGGATATTAAATTGTGTTTGGGGTTGGGGATTATTTGGGGCTGGCAGGTGACCGCCATTATGTTGTATTTTAGCTTTTTGGTGAGTGGGGTATCGGGATTTTACTTTTTAATGATTCAGCGCCGGTCCAAAACATCGTATATGGCCTTTGCACCCGCTATTATTGCCGGTTTTTTAATGGCCTTGGTGTTTACCGATACCATTTTTGACCACTACTATCCGTGGATTAACCATTCGTTTAAACCGCCTGCTAACGGGATGACCATGCCTTTGCATCGGCCATAAACGTCGCAATCCCCGCATCGGTTAGGGGATGATGGAATAGCTTTTTGAGAATATCCGCTGGAACAGTGGCCACATCCGCACCAATACGTGCCGCCTCGAGCACATGCACCGGATGACGAATACTGGCCGCCAAAATCCGGGTGCTGTAATTGTAATTGGTGTATATGGTACGAATGTGCTGAATGAGTTCCATCCCGTTGTACCCCACATCGTCCAATCGTCCCAAAAATGGGCTGACATAGGTGGCATTGGCTTTTGCCGCCAATAGGGCTTGCAATGGCGAGAATACCAACGTCACATTGGTGGGAATCCCGTCGTTAGCCAGTAAACGAACCGCCTTTAATCCCTCCGCGTTCATGACCACTTTAATCACAATATTGGTCCCCCAGGTCACGTACTCCTGAGCTTCTTTATAAATCGCATCCGCCGTTGTTCCCAATGTCTCAACCGAAATGGGGCCATCCACAATGGCCGAAATGGCTTGAATTGTCTGCTTGTGATCCTGTCCCGCTTTTTTTATAAGCGTTGGATTGGTGGTAACCCCGTCAACCAACCCCATATCGTGAGCCGCTTGAATGTCCGCCACATGGGCACTATCAATAAAAAATTGCATGGTTTATACTCCTTTTGTATACAGGGGCTTTGGTACCCACATGAGTATGGTAGCCCATTTGTATCAAAAAAAACACCCCTTTTATTTGCCGAATATTAAACAATTTTGCTCTTATCCTTACCATAAGGAGAGTGCTTGTTTAAATGGCATTTTTAGAGTGAGCATACCCATTGCTTTTTGAGCTGCAACACTTTCGTAGCTCAGTGTAAAAATACCATGTTTCGGGAAGGGTCACGGTGGGTATAAACCACTATGGTGCATCAAACTCAATCGGCAACATCGCGACTCTGGAAACGAATGGCGGGGAATATGGGGATAACATTGGTCAGCGGAATTACCGCCCTCAGTTTAGCCGGTGTTGCTATGCAAATGGGGTACGCCAACTTCAAAATAAAGGCAGAAAAGCAATTGCATATCTTAAATAGTATTCGATTTGTAACACTCATTGAAATTGGGTTGGAAGACGGATGGGTCGTTGCGCCACCCATTAATGAATCCGAAACCATTACCATTGCTGATGTTGACAATGCCTATAGCATGGGGGCTCATTTAAAAAATCCCAGTCAGCAAAATCAGTTGTATCATGATGACTCCGCGGTGATTATTCAGAATGATAATGGGCGCCTGGTGTTTTACTCACGCTTAATGGATACCGAGGGTCATTTATACACAACCGACACAATAGCGGCATATAATCTAACGATTAATGATATCCACATTGACTAAGGCGGTACAAATTCTAAATAGATTGAAAAAATTAAATGTTTTTGAAGATGGTAAACCGGGCATAAGGCCTTATATGGTATTGAAAAGGGGGACGAGCATTTGAAGGTGATACAGCGATTAATAGCGGGGGTACTAATCCTTTTATTGGGGGTGAGTTATGCAGAGACAACGGTTCCTCTTAAAATGAGTGTCTCGGCTGTAGTGACGTATAGCGATGGCGCCCTTATCAATACCATAGCGCCCGAAAATATTACCATTGGATTGTACCTATCTCAAACCGAACCCTTATGGATAAAATCCTATTCATTAATCATAACAGATGGTCTTATAGAGGCTACGCTAGCGGGAACAGGGGTTGATGCCAATGGCAATCCCTTGGATTTAAATGAGGGGTTATTTGAGTATAAAAATCTTAAAGTTGGATTCACGATTCAAGAAAATGGTGTGGATCAGTTGGCGTTGGTGGAATTAACCAGCCAACCATTTGCATTAAAAAGTGCCATTGCTGATGTGGCCAATATGGCCAATGATACCACCCGTATTCAAGGGACACAGGTATCGGCACGAACACCGGATCCCAATCAGGTGTTGGTATTTACCGGAAATCAGTGGATGCCGGCCTCGTTGAATGACACAATGGTGAGTATTGATGGCTACACGGTACCCGATAATGATGTGACGGAGGTGTCGGGTACGATTAATAACTTAAAGGTGAATCGATTATTGGGCAAACGATTAACCACATCCGAAAAAGATGGGGAAAATATTCCCACGGGAGCGATACTGATGTTTTCACCCGATGTGGATGCGCCGAATGGGGCGTTTTATCCCAGTTCGGGAAACCCATTGCCCGGTGAAGTATTGACCTGGGATGGTATTAATACCGTATGGACCCCATCGGCCAATGCATTGAGTAAATTGACGGATGTGGTGCCCACGAATGCCGATACGCCCACCGATAACGTGTTTGTATACGATAAAACATTGAATAAATATGTGTCTCGTTCGATTGGCTTTAATGCATTGTCGGATGTGGCTGTGGATGCCCCGACAGATGGGCAGCTTTTACGTTATAACGGGTCGCAATGGGTGCCCGAATCGTTATCCTTGAACCGATTGACCAATGTCACCACAACCATGACGCAGCCTACGGGCAAGTACTTATATTACGACGGTAGTATGTGGAATGCCAAGTCGGTTACCTTGCAAGGCTTGGCGGATGTGGATTCCGGGTTGGCAGCGGGCAACGTATTGGTGGGAAAAACCGGTGGTACACGCTTTGAATACAAACCGTTTGACTTGGATTCGTTGACAAATGTGAACGCATCCGCAAAACAACCGGGCCAAACGCTGGTATGGAATGGGTCGTCGTGGACGCCTACTGCGAATACCATTCAAACCATCAATCAATTAAACGACGTTACCATTTCGTCAACGCCGGCGGGTCGTTACTTGTATCATGATGGATTGAAATGGGTGGATAAAGTGATTGAGTTTGCGACCAGTGTCTCGGATTTGAGCGATGTATCATTAGGGACCGTGGCCAATAATCATGTGCTACGCTACGATTCCCTCACATCCGCGTGGAAGAATACGGCATTAAGCACCAGTCTTATGAGCGATTTTGAGTTGGATTGGACCGGTGAAGGTATGGTGAGTCCCGTAAAACGGTTTCTGATTTTTAGTAATGGCAAATGGCGAAATGGCACCATTGCTTTGGATGATATGCGTAATGTATTGATTTCGGGGGGCACCAGCGGGCAAGTCCTGACATACAATGGTACAAATTGGGTGAATGGGGATGCGGTTACCGCGGTATCGGCGTTGAATGATGTGCAATTAACCGGTTTGGCGGATGGTCACGTATTGCAATACAACAATTCATTGTCAAAATGGGAAAATAAACTGCCATCAACAATAGGTGCCTTTAGTCAAATTAATCCCGTTAATACAGTTACCAATCAATTGATGCTCAATGGGCATTTGGTACCGGTGACGCACGCTCAATATGATTTGGGAACAGCGACCAAGGCATGGCGTCATTTGTATTTGCGTAATGGTACCCTGTATATGGGGAATGATACCAATCAATTTAAATGGCATTACGATGCCACCAATAAATATGTGGTGATCGATCATTACAATGGAACCGCCACAACCAATGCGGCCGTTAATATTCAATTAAAAGACGGATTGGCCGTGGTGGGGGATACATGGACAACTGCAGGTACGGTTCAACCACTGGCAGTCTGGAACGGTACTATTAAAAACAAGATTTCACGACATGAATCGTCGCTAGTATTTAATACAGATTCCAAGTCCCTTGGATTGGGTGTTGCGAGCCCGGCTTCGGCGCTTCATGTGAAAATGACGGCTAAAAACAATGCGGGTGGTATGCGATTATCAACCCTGGATAATACGGCTGCCTTTTTGGGACTGTATCAGGGAATCATTGCTGGGGATGATCGAACGCCGTATGTGATTCATGCGGATCGCACCGGTACCACGGCCATGTACCATGATATTGAATTTAAATTGGGGACCCAAAGTGCCCTATACATGGCCATTCAGAAAGCGGGCGAAACCGGTTTGAATGGATTTAGTGGTGTGGATGCTGTTCGATTGGGTGTGGGAACGCAGTTGCCGCAGGATACATTGGATGTTAATGGTGGCGTTCGTACCAAAACCTTATTTGTTGGAGCCGTTGATGGTGTACCAACAACCAATGGGAATATTCGGCTGCATGTGGGTGGCGATGCCGCTATTGATGGATCGATTCATGTGTCGGGTGGAGCGGACTTGGCGGAAGGGTTTCGTATAACATCCTCTAGCAAAGTAGCTCCGGGAACCGTTGTTAGTATTGATCCCAATCAAATGGGGTATTTGAAAGTGAGCACCCGTGCCAATGATACCATGGTTGCGGGTGTTGTGAGTGGCGGAAATGGTATTCAGTCGGGTTTGGTGATGACCCAGACCGGGACACTGGCCGACGGTGAATACCCCATTGCTTTGGTTGGACGGGTATGGGTGAATTGTGATAATACCAATGGTGCCATTGTGATTGGGGATTTATTAACCACCGCATCAACGCCCGGGAAGGCGATGAAATCGGACGGTATTCCCGGTACGATTTTGGGAAAAGCTTTATCGACCTGTTCCAAAGACGGCATGGTATTGGCGTTAATTAGTTTGCAGTAATTGGAGAAGGAGGCATCGTCTTGAGAGTAGTAAATCGAATACAGTATGGGGGCGTATTTTTATGGGCCACGGATTCTCAATTGGATGCCAAAATGATCGATAAACAGTGTGTGAATACCAGAAATGAATGGAGGCCGGCGGATTGATAGCGGATTGTATGGGTAATCGAATAAAAAAATGGGTGGCCGGCTGGGTTATGGTTGTGTGTATGGGGATAGGCGTACCCGCCATTGCCAGCATTTACGACACCAATGTGACGGGTATGACATCGGTGGATTCATTGTTGGTTCATCGATCCGACACCATCATTTTTGAAATTGCGGGTACCAATGCAGGGGCTGCGGATTACGATCAGCTTCAGGTGACCAATACCGTAACGTTGGATGGAACTCTGGAAATTCGTTTATTAAACGGGTATGTGCCGGTGTTGGGGGATTCATTCCAATTGATTAATGCCGGAACCATTATGGGGCAATTTTGGACGGTGGTAGTGCCGGCGTTGTCGGCTGGATTGGCTTGGGATCGCAGTCAATTGCCTGTTGATGGAACCGTCACCATTGCGGCGGATAGTGATGGGGATGGGTATCCGGATCCGGTGAGATCATCGATGGGGGTGCCCGATACCGTGACAACGGGGGTGGTGTCCAGCTATCGGTTTGATGAGGATGCCACCGATAGTGGGCCCCATGGGTATGATGGGGTGATTACGGGGGATCCGGTGAGTGGGGTGGATCGATTTGGGACACCCAATGGCGCTTATGAGTTTAATGGCGATGATTATATTTATTTGGGTAGCGATATGTTGACGCAGTTTTCCTTTGCTACGGGCGGGTATATTCAGGATTTCACCCTAAGTATATGGGCCAAATCGAATAATACAACCACCAAATCGTTGATGGGGTTTGGTAACGATGCCGATACTAGGCCGCTCATTATTAAATTTGATTCATCCATTACATACAATTCCCCGAATAATCCCTTTTCAGTCGGTACATCAGCGATTTCAGATGGTACGTGGCACCATTATGTGTTTGTGTGGGATTATTCGGCCGCTAAGCGATTTATTTATGTAGACGGCTCGCTACTCGCATCAAAAACCTTTGGTGGGTCAGATAATACGCAAGTTCGAACCTATGGAATGGTCATTGGTCGAGAACGTATGAATCGATCCGGGGGCGGTTCGCCTATGTACTTGGGAAGCTTGGATGATGTGGTGGTATTTAATACGGCCTTAACGGCGGCGCAGGTGCAAGAACTACACACCTACCAAACCAATCCAGCGAATTTTCGCTTGGTTACCGATGGGGTGGACGCCTTCCCGGATGATATAAATGAGTGGTCTGATACCGATGGTGACGGTGTGGGGAATAACACCGATACGGATGATGATAATGATGGTGTATTGGATACCGATGATGCGTTTCCACTGGAAGCGTCTGCCGCCGTGGATAGTGACGGCGATGGGTACCCCGATGCGTTTTTGAATGGTGAAACAGCGTTGGCCAACGGAAAAGGGGTGGATGCGTTTCCGAATGATGCATTTACTGCGTTGGATAGTGATGGGGATGGGGCGCCGGATTTCGTGCTGGGGGGCGGTGTGCCCGCTGCATTATCGGCAGACAACGGTTTATTATTGTGGTTGGATGCATCCAATGTGGATGGGCAAGGGAATGCCACATTGGCGAATGGGAATGGCGTTGCTACATGGACCGACTTGAGTGGCAATAATGACCATGCCACACAAGGATCCGCATCGTATCGACCAGCCTTTCGGACCAATCAACTGAATGGGTTGCCGGTGGTTGATTTTGATGGATCCAATGATATTATGGTTGGAACCAATACGGCGGAATACCGGACGTTGATGATTGTTTTTAAATTTAACACAAGTTCAGGTTCAAGTATGGCATTTTCACAATATAACAACGTTGATTTTTCGTTTCGTGGAAAATATGGGGTGGCTAATGGCAATGACTGGCAAAGTGGCTCAACACATCTCGATTACGTTAACGGGCTTGCCCCAGTAAATGTTGATCGGACACAGTATCACATTTTACATACATATCGATCATCCGGCACGAATTTGAAATACTCACTCAGCTCAAAGTTCAGGAGTGATCGACTCTTTAATGGCGATTTTGCTGAAATTATTGCCTTTAATCGACTATTAACAAATGAAGAGCGTCAACAAATCAATTTTTATTTAGCCAATAAATGGGGATTAACGGCGGTATCGGATAGTGATGCGGATGGTTTAATGGATGATGTGGACCCCTTGGGTAGTATGTTGACCGTAGACGCCTTCCCGAATGACCCCAATGAAACGATGGATACAGACGGTGATGGTGTGGGGGATAACGCGGATGCATTTCCAATGGATGCCGCTGCTGCCGTGGATAGTGACAGCGATGGGTATCCCGATGCCTTTTTGAATGGGGCAACCGCGTTGGCGAATGGAAACGGGGTGGATGCGTTTATTGATGATGCGAGCGAATGGATGGATACGGACGGCGATGGTGTGGGCGATAACGCGGATGCCTTTCCGGATGATCCGAATCT
>JALQXX010000035.1 GCA_023262965.1 Candidatus Marinamargulisbacteria bacterium | reverse complement strand
TCAACTGGTCACCGCTCGTTCCAAATAATCAAAATTATAGGGCAGCTATGCCTACATACTATTTAATTTAAGTATTAATAAATATAACTTATATTTTTAATATATATTTTAAAAGGAGCGAGCCTATTGCTTTTTGAGCTGTAACACTTTCGTAGCTCAGTTTACTCCCATTAACGGTTTTTTTTGGGTCGAATGGGCACTTTCAAATAACGGCCGTTGTTATCCTCCGGTGGGGGCAGATGACCGGCATCAATATTCACCTGCAGGCTTTGAAGCAGCAAATGGGGGGCGGTTAACGATGCATCGCGACCATCCCGAAAGGACACAAAATCCGCTTCCGTGGTATGCATGGACAACTGGGGGTTGCGTTCTTTTTCAAGGCCAATGGTGGATTCATACGCTACGTCACGACCATTGGGACGATAATCATGGCCAACATATACACGGGTTGAATCCGGAAGGGTGTACAAACGGTTGGTCACAGAATGGTATAAATCTTTGGAGCTGCCACCGGGAAAATCGCAGCGTCCGGTACCATAGTCGTGCATAAATAGGGCATCACCGGTAAATACCGCGGTCTCATTAATATAGTACGAGGCACATGCCGGCGTATGGCCAGGCGTAAACAGCACCTGAATCGATAGCGACCCAGCGCGAACGATGGCGTTATCCGCCAGTAACGCATCAAATTGAACGCCATTCTCATTAAAATCTTTGAAGTTAAAAATGGTTTTAAACGTGGATTGAACCAATCGGATATTGGCACCAATCGCAACGGGGGGGTTGCCAATGCGGGGTTTTAAAAACTGAGAGCCTGTTAAGTGATCCGCATGGGCGTGTGTTTCCAAAATATAATGAACGGTGAGTTGGTGATGGGTGATGTCATCAACAACGCGGTTAACGGCACGAAGGTCATAGGTAGAACTGGCCGCATCGTAATTTAGAACGGGGTCAATTACCACCGCGTCCTTGGTGCTGGGGTCATAGACAATGTAGGTTAATGTGGCGGTGTCGGTATCGTAGTGTGCAATTACATTCATAAAAAATCGTTCAACTGAAATAATAAAATGCCTAGTCCAAATACGCAAACAAAACCGGCAAATACATGGCGTAAATGGGTAACCGATACCCGTTTATTCAGGGCAACGCCCATAAAACTGCCGGCAATGGTTAGGCTGGTGAATACCAGTAGCTGGGTCCAATCGATGGCGATTCCCATCTGAATATCCCCAGCAAACCCGATCAGGGATTTTGCAGCAATAACCAACAGGGATGTGGCAATGGCGTCACGCAAGGGAATGCCAGCCAGTAAGGTTAGGGCCGGAACAATCATAAAGCCCCCGCCCGCCCCTACAAATCCGGTGAATCCGCCCACAATAAGCCCTTCAACACCAATCAGTAGAATGGCTGTTAACGACATGCCAATAGGGGGCTTTGTATCATTTAATCGTTTGCGAAACATCGCCCACCCCACCCCGATCATGAGGATAGCAAAAATGATCATAATCAGATCGTCTTTGGGAATGGTGAGTTGCCCCCAGATGAGGGTGTCGGGTAGTGGTTGCAATAGGTATCGTCGGGATAATGTAACCCCCATAGAAGCCGGTACAGCGAATACTAGTCCGATCAACAAACGAACATGATGGCGGTAGCGAATAGCTCCAATAATGCTGGTGATGCCCACAATAAACAAGGAGTATCCGGTTGCTAAAGACGCGGGGATATCAAATAAATACACCAAAATGGGAACCGTTAGTATGGAACCACCGCCCCCCAATAGGCCCAATACCGTTCCCATAATACCAATCAAACCAAGGCCAATAATTGCCATTAGGTCACAATCAAATACAAAATAGTTAACACAATAATCAGTATAACCGATATTTCCAATCCACGTCGAAGAATGGCTAGTGGGTTCAGCGATTGTGGCGATACGGTGGCAAATTGTGCCGTTATCCACGCCGACATGCCACCCTCGACATTCACCAAATGCAACAGTCCTTTAGCGGCCAGTTCGTTGCATACACGTGCACTGCGATTACCACTTTGACAAATGACATAAACCGGACCATCGTGTTTGAAGTCATCGGGCTGTGCGATGGCCATCGCCACAGGGATGTTAATAGCCCCATCAATATGCCTGACATCAAATTCTTGAGAGCTTCGGACGTCAATAATTTTCGATGATTTGGACAAATACTCGGTATGCAGTTCGGTAACAGAAATGGTGTTCACAAGGGCCTCCTGGGACTTAATATACCCGCATTCAGGCAATTGCAAACATGGGCGGCCATATTATTTTGAGACAATGCGGGGTACACTAGGGAGATGGATCAATTATATAATTCGGAGTCGGTTGTTGTATCCCGGTCCCCGATCGGTAACGGGATGGTGGTTGTGGAGCCCGATACCGACTTTGTGGTTGTGTATGCGATTGAAGTAGTGGCGGACGCGTCGCGTATTGTGGATCAAGAATCCATAACGGGTTTTTTTGATAAATCCGCAATAGCTGTGGTATGGAACGCGGCGGGCATACGTGCGGGTGTGGTGCTAAAGGGGCGATTGACCCTGGTATATGACTTTGATCGCTGCATAACCAATGCACCCACCATTAATCCCGATTTTCCATCGACATGGACGCGGCAGGCCTTTGCGTTTACCCGAGATTTAGCCCTTGAATTTGGGTTGGATCGGTTTATAAAACAACCCCAGCTGGAGCAGGCGATCGATGCCCTTATTGCTACACCCAGCTTTACTCAGCGATTGGCATTTTATAAAGAATTATTAACGGCGTTTGTATTTGTTCCCATTACAACCGACGATCCCGAAGATCCGTCGGCGAATGTCTACACGTTTCCACATACCCAAGATGGGGGGCAGGTGATGTGCGGGTACACAACCATGGGGTTGTTTCAGGAACAAATGGGCCAATTTGGCCTGGCCTGTCGCAAATTTTCAGCGGATTTTTTATGCCATCAAGCCCAAGCATGGGATGGAATTGTGGGGCTGATGATTACCTCGCAGCAGGGCAATACCGTTGCGGTAACCCGGGATGAATTTCAGTTGTTATCACTTATTGCGCATCCCCATCGCCGCGATCCCCGGTCCCTCATTACCGAATTGGGACAGGTCTTTTTTGCAGACTGTCATACGGTAGCTCGCCAATCCGTGGCGGATTTTTACAACCAAACACTCCGTACCAATACGGCTGTTCGAGCGGGATATTATTGTCAAATCAATGGTCGCCCATCCACGCCGTTGTTTTGCGTGATTGTTCGTGCCGGCACCGATTCCAATGCAATAACGGCGATTGTGAAGGCAGTTAATGCATGGGCATCTTCGGATTGCGATCATCATATTTTATCGGAAACCGATACCGTTGCGCGGGCGCTTCTCTATGCTAAAACACCGCTGTAGGAGCGGGTTCATGTGGGGGATATGGATGGTTGCGATGCTTCAATTTGGCATGTATTACACCCTGGTGATGGTTTTTCGGGTCATTAATAGTTTGTTGCGTCCACCCATAACGGGAGACACCAATCATTTGGCCACGCCGGTACGAACGGTGTATCGCATCATGGCACATCCGTCGCTGGCCGGGGTAACCACGGTTGTGGATGTTGGGTGCGGGGAGGGGATTGCCGCGGTGTCCGTAATGTGGCTCTGGCATAAGCGGGTTCTGGCGTACGATAATCAAAAACGCTATGTGGCGTTGGTGAAATGGGGGGCGTGGCTATTGCGAATAGGGCGGGTATCGGCCCATCATCGGCTGCCCCAATGGCACACCCCAGAATGTGTGTATTTTTGCGTGTGGACATCCTGGTCCTCGGCCAATCGTCGCACGATGATTGGGCACTTTTTAACCCATATTCCCGCGGGTGGACGATTGGTAACCGTGAGTCATGGCATTCACCATGCCGATTTTCGGGTGCTAGCCACCGAAACGCAGGCCTTTGCATGGGGGGCAGCAACGGTGTATTACTACCAGCGCCTCTAGAGATTACGAATAATTTGCATATAGGTACGCAACCCTATATCATATAGATATGCTTGAAACATTGCAATTGCACAATGTTATTTTAGTTAAAAATATGGAAATATCATTTAATTCCGGATTCAATGTGATTACGGGTGAAACGGGTGCGGGTAAATCGTTGGTGATTAAATCATTGGCCATTTTGTCGGGGCAGCAGCCATCAGACACGGTGATTTTGGCGGGGGAAGAATCGGCATTTATTGAAGCGACCTTTGTGGTAACGCAATCGCATCCGGATGTGGATCCCTTTGTTGAGGATGGTCGGTTGGTGGTATCGCGGCGACTGTTTCGGTCCAAGCCAACGGTCAATAAATTAAACTATGAATCGGTGTCTTTAAAGACGTTAAAAGCGGTAATGGCTCATCTGATTTTTGTAAGCTCGCAACATCAGGTGATGGCGCTCATGAGTCCGGTTAACCACATGAAAATATTTGACACGTATTTGGATGCGGCGGGACGGCAGTTATTGATGGCCTATCAATCGGCATATGGGCGGTATACGGCGCTGGCAACAGAGGCGGCGGCGTATGAGGAGCAGCGGGCGCATTTAATGCGGGATTATCAATCATTGTGTGAATTGGTGGCGGATGTGGAGGAGCGGGGATTTGGTGTGGGGGAGGAAGATGCCTTGCATGACCAGCAAAAGCAATGCGATGCGCTTCAGGATCGATCCAAGTGGGTGGATATGGTCCAAAATTTGGCGGATACCGCCTGTGATACCTTATCGAAGATGGGGGATGCGTTACAGAATTTAACCGACATAACGGGTCAGTCGCGTTCAATTAACGTGCCCATTATGATTGAGGAATTGCGAAGTTTGCAGCAGGATATGGGGCAAGATAGTTTGGATATTCAGTATCTAGAAACGGTGGATGGGGATGCGATTAATCGGCGACTGCACGATATGTTCACCCTAAAAATCAAGTATAAAGAGGCGTCGGTGGACGCGTTATTGGAACGGGTGGCCTCTGCAAAGGTCAAAATAGCGAATTACGACCGTCAATTTGAGGCCAACAGTGGCATTATGGCGGCCCTAGAGGACGCGAAGGCTCAGGCGGTTGATTTGGCCAATCAGTTATCAAAAAAACGGCAAGCGGTTCGCCAATCGGTTGAATTTGTTATGGTCAATGAATTGAAGCAGTTGGGCATGATGGATGCGCAATTTTGCGTGGCGTTTTCGGCCAGTGAATTGACCCCCCGCGGATGCGATGCGGTGGAATTTTTGTTTACGGGGAATCCCACCATGCCGCCCTTACCGTTGCAAAAAGTGGCCTCGGGTGGGGAGTTATCGCGGGTAATGCTGGCGCTGATTGTGGGGCAGTCGGATGCGTTGCGGCATGTGACATTGGTATTTGATGAGTTGGATACGGGAGTGGGGGGCATTACGGCCAATTACATGGGGCGGGTGTTGCAAACATTGGGGGGATCGCAGCAGTTGATTGTGGTAACGCATTTACCGCAAATTGCGCGATGTGCATCGCATCATTTTACCATTCATAAAACAACGGATAATCAACAGGTGTGTGTTACAATACAAAAAATTGAAAACGATGCGGTAACAGCGGAGCTGCAGCGCATGGTTGGAGGCGATGTTGTGACATCGTTAATTACGTAATTATGTGTGGCATTGTTGGGTATATTGGTGATAAGGATATTTTATCGGTACTGATTGTGGGTCTGGAGCGATTGAGCTATCGGGGCTACGATTCTGCGGGGATTGCGGTGGTTTCGGATGATGAGATCAGTGTATGGAAGCATCCGGGAAAAGTGCATCGATTGGCCAAGGATTTGGAGACCACCACCAGTCATGCTCGCGTAGGGATAGGGCATACGCGGTGGGCAACACATGGTATTCCCAATGATATCAATGCGCACCCTCATTGTGATGCGCAACGGCGTTTTGCAATCGTACACAATGGGATTATTGAAAATTACATGTCCCTGCGATCGGAGCTTGTTAAAGAGGGGTTTTTGTTTCGGACGCAGACGGATAGTGAGGTTATTGTTCATTTGGTGGATAAGTATTACAACGGCTCCTTACGGGATGCGGTGACTCAGACGGTGAAGCGGTTGGAGGGGTCGTATGCGTTTTGTGTGGTATCGGCCTTGCATGACAATCACATGATTGTTGCTCGAAAAAACAGCCCTATTATTGTTGGGTTGGGCAAGGATGAGAATTACGTATCATCAGACGTCAATGCCTTGGTGGCGCAAACCAAACGGGTGGTGTATTTGGAAGAGGAAACCATCGCCGTTTTGAGTGATCAATCGGTTGAGATGTATGATTTTAGCGGTCAGCCTCGGGCGCATACGGTGAGTGAGGTGAATTGGACGGCCGAACGATCGGAAAAAAATGGGTATGATCACTTTATGCAAAAAGAGATTCATGAACAGCCCAGTGTGGTGCGGACAATCTTGGATACCTATGTAAAAAATAATGAGATTGTATTTCCAAAATTATCGTTTTCTACAAAAGATCTCAAAAATATGTCACGATTGATTATTCAAGCCTGTGGCACGTCGTGGCATGCGGGGTTAATTGGCAAATATTTAATTGAGGAATTGGGGCGGGTTCCGACGGAGGTGGATATTTCATCGGAGTTTCGGTATCGGCGATTACTCAGTCATGCCGATGAAATTGTGGTAGCCATATCGCAATCGGGTGAAACGGCGGACACACTTGCCTGTATTCGGGAGGCAAAAAGCAAGTACTTTTCGATTTTATCGTTTGTTAATACCGAAGGATCTTCGATTGACCGGGAATCGGATGGGGTTATTTATACGGCCTGTGGTCCGGAGATTGGGGTGGCAAGTACAAAAAATTACATTGGTCAGTTGATTACCTTGTATTTATTTAGTTTGCATTTAGGTCGTATACGAAACATGATTTCGGATGATGTCTACCAAAAGCACATTCACGATATTAAGGCGTTGCCGGTAGCCATTGAAAACGTTATTGCGCAGGCGCCCGCCATCAAAACAATGATGGCGCGGTATTATTCGGCTAAAAGCATTATTTTTATTGGTCGGGGGTTAAATTACCCCACGGCGTTGGAGGGGGCTTTAAAATTAAAAGAGTTGTCGTATATGCATGCAACGGGGTACCCAGCAGGGGAGCTGAAGCACGGTCCGATCGCGTTGATTGACGACAATTTGCCGGTTGTGGGAATTGTTCCTAAGACGGCAACCTATAAAAAAATGATGTCCAATATCCAAGAAGTTAAGGCGCGTGGGGGGCGGTTGATTTTAATTGCAACCGAAGGGGATACGGTTGCCAAACAGCTAACCGATGATGTGATTTACATTCCGCCCATTTCCGATGAATTATCACCGGTATTGGCGGTGATTCCCTTGCAATTGATGGCCTACTACATTGCCCTAAACCTGGGATGTGATGTGGATCAACCCCGAAACCTTGCTAAATCGGTTACAGTGGAGTAAAACAAATAATTAAACGAGATGGCTTTTATGAGCTTTATAAATTCGGTTAAGGCGTATTTTTTAAAATGGAATGATTTTAGAGGTAGGTCAGAATGTTGGTGGGCAGTCCTTTTTTATATTTAATTAATTTGCCTTTCATGACCATTTTTTTATTTCAATTAATCATACATTATTATCTGTAGGCGTTCCATATCCTATGATGGAGAGTGTGGTTGATATTATTGTGCTTCTTGTGGGATTTTTTTTTATGATTGCTTCAATATCTTGGGGCGTAAGAAGACTTCATGATATTGATCGGTCAGGGTGGTGGATCTTAATAAGATTTACTGCAATAGGAATTATTCTTCTCTTTATATGGGCTTGTTTCAAGGGAACTGATGGAGATAACAGATTTGGAAAGGATCCCTTGGCTCAACTACAATAATTTCGAAATATAATTACCTATACATTCACCAATCGGGTCTTGACACATCAACACCCTTTGGGAGAATGATGCTTCAAATGGTTGGCGTATTGTCTGAATAAAGAAGCGGTTCGATGGTACAGACGTGCTGCTGAGCAGGGGGATTCAGAGGCGCAATATTATCTGTCAGGTCATTACGATTACGGGGAAGGTGTTCCTAAAGATATTGTTTATGCACATATGTGGGTAACTATGCTTCAAATGGAAGTGATAAAACAGAAGACGTGTTAAAAATGTTTGAAAATAAAATGACTGAATCCCAGAAAGAAGAATCCCAAAAACGCGCTATAGAATGTGTGAAAAACAACTACAAGGGATGTTAGAAGATTGAGACCTCACCGCAGGCAGTTCTAAAGAGCAATCTCGGATACCAGTGAATCGCCATAGGTATACTGTTTAATAACCGAATAGGTGGGGGACAGTACGAGGGTATGATGATGTTCGACGAATAGTCGTCCATGGGGTGTTAGGCGGTTACCATCACGAATGGCCGTCAGGCAGGTATGGTAGGTCGCATGGTCGGACCATACGGGGTCTAAATAAATAAAATCCACGGATTCCCCGGCTTTTTTTAGATAACGGCATACATCGGATTTGATAATGGTGATGGCGGCCTTAAGGGACGCTTTATTGCGTTCAATGTAGTCGGTATATTGATCCACACATATGGCTTGGGCCCCACGGGATTCGGCTTCCAGCCCCATGGCCCCGGTTCCGGAGCATAGGTCCAAAAAACGGGCATTGGCAATAGCGGGTCCAATAATATTGAATACCGATTCACGCACGATGGACTTGGTGGGGCGAAAGGATCGATCGGTGGGATACTGCAATCGGCGACGCGCATAGATACCGGCACTAATAATCATAGGTCACAGTTTAGCATACAAATGGGGTGACACTGCGCGCAAAATATATGTGGTTGTTTTTAAAAAACGGATTGTGTTACTCTAAAAAAATAGTCATCAAGAAAGTAGGTAATATGTATGCGTTTAATGAGATATAAAAGGAGTGTGGATCAATGACCGCTTCTGGAAAATGCCCTGTTATGCACGGAGCGGTCACATCCGGTGAGCGGCAGTCAGCGCCGTGGTGGCCCAAGTCCCTTAATTTGGGTATTTTGCACCAGCATGATGTCAAAACCCGTCCATATGGGCCGGATTTTTCGTATCGGGATGCATTGAAACGGTTGGACGTAGCGGCATTAAAGGCCGATCTACACCAATTGATGACCGATAGTCAGCCATGGTGGCCGGCGGATTGGGGGCATTATGCGGGGCTCATGGTTCGGATGGCCTGGCATGCGGCGGGTACGTACCGCATTTCGGATGGTCGGGGCGGTGCGGGTACCGGGAATCTGCGGTTTTCACCCTTAAATTCCTGGCCGGACAACGCCAATCTCGACAAAGCACGACGATTATTGTGGCCCATCAAAAAAAAATACGGGAACACCGTGTCGTGGGCCGATCTTATGATTTTAGCAGGTACAATTGCCTATGAATCGGTGGGGTTAAACACCGTTGGGTTTTCGTTTGGGCGAGAGGATATTTGGCATCCCGAAACCGATATCTATTGGGGGCCGGAAACCGAATGGTTGGCCAAAAATCGGTACAAAGGGGATGGGGCCGATACCTTAGAAAACCCCCTAGCAGCGGTGCAAATGGGGCTTATTTATGTGAATCCAGAAGGGGTTGATGGCAATCCCGACCCGTTAAAAACAGCGCAGGATATTCGAGAGACCTTTGCCCGTATGGCCATGAATGACGAAGAAACAGTGGCGTTAACCGCTGGGGGACATACCATTGGAAAGTGTCACGGCAATGCGAATCCCCGTGATTTGGGACCGAATCCCGAAGGGGCGTCGATTGAGGATCAGGGACTTGGTTGGCGGCATCAAACCGGTGGTGGGCATGGGGCCCACACCTTAACCAGTGGGATTGAGGGAGCATGGACAACCAACCCCACGCAATGGGACAACGGGTATTTCTATATGCTGTTTACATACACTTGGGAGCTAAAAAAAAGTCCGGCGGGGGCGTGGCAATATGAGCCGATTGGCATTAAGGAATCCGATAAGCCCCGGGATGTTGCGAATCCATCGATTCGGCATAACCCTATCATGACCGATGCGGATATGGCGATGATAACCGATCCTGCGTATCGAAAAATATCGGAACGGTTTTACGCCGACCCGGATTACTTTTCCCAAACCTTTGCGCGGGCCTGGTTTAAATTGACCCATCGGGATATGGGGCCGAAAAGCCGCTATTGGGGCCCCGATGTGCCAGCAGAGGATTTTATTTGGCAAGATCCGGTCCCGGCCGGCAATGCCCACTACGATGTTTCAGCGGTGGCTACGGCCATTCGAAAAAGCGGGCTATCGATAGCGGACCGTATTGCTACGGCCTGGGATAGTGCCCGAACATTTCGTCATTCCGATAATCGAGGTGGGGCGAATGGGGCGCGTATTCGGTTGGCGCCGCAACGGCAATGGCCGGGGAATGAGCCCGAGCGATTGCAGCGTGTGTTATCGGTCCTGACCCCGATTGCAACGGCGGCGGGAATCAGTGTGGCGGATGCGATTGTCCTAGCCGGCAATACGGCGGTTGAGGACGCTGCTGCCAATGCGGGCTATCCAATGGCGGTTCCATTTTTACCCGGTCGGGGTGATGCCAACGATGCCGATACCGATGCGGATTCGTTTGCGGTGTTGGAGCCGAAGCATGATGGGTATCGAAATTTTATCGAATCCGGGTACAGCATCCCCCCCGAAGAGTTATGGTTGGACCGCACCCAATTAATGGGATTGACGGCCCCTCAGATGGTGACGTTATTGGGCGGGATGCGTGTTCTGGGAGCCAATTATGGCGGGTCTCAGGCAGGGGTTTTTACCGATCGCGTGGGTACCCTCAGCACCGACTTTTTTGTGGCCATCACCGACATGCGCTATGATTGGAAGCCAACAGGCAAAAACAGTTACGATATTGTGGACCGGGCCTCTGGGAACACCCAATGGACAGCCAGTCGGGTGGATTTAATTATTGGATCCAATTCTATATTGCGTGCTTATGCGGAATTTTATGCGCAAGATGATAATGCCGAAACCTTTGTTCAGCAGTTTATTGCGGCATGGACAGCCGTTATGAATGCCGATCGGTTTGATGGCATGGGCGCGTAAGCATTCCGAATACATGGCGTCAGCGTATTTTGGTCAACAAAATACGCTGACGCTGCCCATAAACACACGCATCCATTGAACCAACCGGTGTAATGTTATGCGTCATTAGTAATGAAGGAATCGAACTTCAAAAAATGCACAATATCGTTGATTACAGCGTTGTTTTTCATGATCCATGTATGCGTTACATGGACTTTTTTAAACGGGGCGCCTTGAATCTCTGCGCTTTTCACAGACACCTTCCCATCATCGTCTCCTGAAATTAAGTGAGAGAAAAATGGGTTTACTGACTTTGTTCCTGTAATAATGCCCACTCTAAAATCCGGTGGTTGTAATCTATTGGGAATGCTATCGGGCTTCGTTGATAGCTGCTGAAAAGCAGGACCCAGCCACCACTTATACAAAACGAAATTCCCGAGTGTATCGACGATTTCACTACCGTGATTGGGGGGCGCCAACATGATCACTTTCCCTAAATTGTGCAGCGGATTTTTTGCCAAATAGTATCGGGTGAGTATGCCCCCCAACGAATGGGTGACAAAATGAATTGTTTGTGCATCGGTGCATTGGTTAACCGCAGGCGCAACATATTTTTCGGCTAGTAGTTCAATGGGGTATTGTCGTGAAGGGTACCCAACATTTTTAACAATATACCCATTTTTTTTCAATGCGGTTTCTATTTTGGACATGGATTTGGAGCTTCGGCCCAACCCATGCAATAAAATCACATAGTCTTTTGAATGCGTATTATTTTCGACCCCAATAGCCACCAAGGGCGTTGCGATAACTAGTATAGTGGCCAGTAATAGGCGTAAATAGTTTGTGGTCATGCCATTAATACATAACAATTGCGTAAAACAAGGTTTGTGTCAATGGCTGCCGGATACATGGGCGACCTCTAAAAATAAATATTTTTTATTAAATGTATTTAAAAATATTAAAAAATAAAATATAATTACATTTAATAAAATTATATTTTACCATGATTGTATGATCATTGTATTGTAAGGAGATTGAATAATGAACCGTAATGGTGTAGCGCATATTAAAAAAATGCCCAATGAGCTTTTGTATCGATTTGGTGCTCGGGCATTGACTACAGTCAACAAGGGATTTCGAGATACAATAAACAGGCAAATCCATTCCATAATAACGCCGATTACGGTCACGCATCTTCCGAGTGATGGGCAAATTGATATGATTATTGATTTAGATGCTGAACATGCATTGGTTCAAAAACTATTAACGGTTATTGATGCGCAAAACACGCCGATTGGGCGCGAACATGTGGCAAAAACCATTGCTCGGATTGCGCTGCGTCCACGGGGGTTGGCGGTCTTAATGAGTCAGGGGATTGTTCCGCGTTTAATGAATTGGATTCGATTGGCCGATAATACGCCGGTTGGCCGACGGAGCATAGTGGAAGCCATCGCGAATGTTGCCCGAGATCCCCAGGGGTTGACCAATTTTGTTGAGAGTGGTGTTGTGCCCTGTTTAATGGCGTGGGCATGTTCAGAGAATGCGTTGGAGGAACGAGCGGCCATTTCAATAGCCTTGGCTAGAATCGCGGCGAGTTCGGCTGGGGTGACTGCTTTGAGTAATTCAGATAGCGTTTTGAATATAATGACCTGGATTCAGTTGGCGGATGTCACCATTCTTGAGCGAGAGAATTTGGCAGAAGTCATGAATAAGGTTGCGTCTGAAAGGGGTGGGCGGGGTGAGATGATGAATACCAATAGTGTTATTCCTTTAGCAAATTGGATTAACGTGGCGACGGTTACCCCTGTTGAACGAGCGCATTTGGCACTAATAGCCGTAAACATTGTGGTTGAGCCCGATGGATTAGATGCTTTGATAGCGCATCGTGCTGTACCATCGTTAATGCGATGGGCAACATTAGCCGACAACACGCCAGAGACACGGGAAAATGTGGCCTTAGCTGTGGCCAACATTGCGTGTTCGCCCAATGGCATCAGGAATCTGATTGCAAATGATATTGTGTCTTATGTAATACATTCCATTGATTTGAATAGTGCCGATGAAGATGAACGCGGCAGTTGGGCCTTAGTACTGGCTAAAATAGCCGATGAACGCGATGGCGTGCATGCTCTGATTAATCACGATATTGCCCCGTATTTGGTGCAATGGGTTCAGATGGCGAATTGTGTATCAAATGATGATTATACATCGGATGAGCTTGACAATTTGGCCAAAGCGTTTGAAGGGCTATCCAGTACTCCCGAGGGATTGGGTGTGTTGATCAATCCCGATACGGTGCAGTGTGTTGTAAATTGGTTGGGCATAAACAATCGCTCTTCCATTGAACTCATGAATCTTGTTGCAACGGTGGCGAATATAGCCGAGGTTCCTGAGGGACGACAGTTTGTGATTGCTAATGGGGGTGGCACCAATTTGGCAACGAACATTCACTTACTGGATCTCACAGCTGAGGAACGATTTCATTTTTCTCGTGCAATAGAGAATATTGCGTATGATGATCAGGGAAGAGAAGCGATTATTAACGCCAATATAGTACCCTATTTAACGGATTGGATACTATTGGATGATTCTGTAGAGGTGGGCCAGGCGATCATGAAGGCTGTGTCAATTATTGCGGCTACGTCCGAGGGCCAACAGATGTTGATTGATCACCATATTGTACCGTATGTAATAAATCGGATTAAATTTTATGGTGATGCGTTGGGTGAGGTAGAGCCGTGGATATCAGCTATAGACCGTATTTTGTTGCATTCAGGTGGGGCGCGTCAGTGGATAGAGAATAAGGGGATGGATTGTTTAATGGCATGGGTTCCCCTACAAAATGATGTCCTTACAGAAGCGTCTGTGAATGAACAATGGCATTTATCGTGCGCAATGGCTAATTTAGCATGTGATTTTTATGGTGCGAATGCGTTGATGCGTGAAAATGGGGTGGGCCGTTTAATAATGTGGGCGTGTTTAGACGGGACTCTCCCCGAGATACGATCAAATGTGGCTGAAGCACTGGGAAACATTTTTGCTTGGGACCAGTTGGCCAATAATCCGATTGATGATGTCACTATAAAACGGTTGTTAAATTGGTTTCGGTTGGGGAATACGTCTCCAATTGAGCGCCAAAAGGTGGCCTTTGTTATAGAAAAAATGTCATTAAAAACCAGTGAGAAAGATAGGTTGATTAATGATGGTGTGGCTGCCCATTTGATGGCTTGGATCCAATTGTCGGATAATACCCCCGAGGGGTACACGTGTTTGGTTGCGGCTATAGGGAATATTGCCGACGATCCCAGGGGAGCGATGCAATTGATTGAGCATGATGCGATCTCGTTTTTAAGAGCACGGTTGGAGTCGCCAGATACCTGTATTCAGGAACGATTATGTTTGAATAAAGCGTGGATAAATATAGAGCTGTTTTATAAAGACAGGCAGGGGTGATTTTTTGTTTTTTTCATTCATGACTCCATGAGCTTGTGGATGATCGATGTATCGTTAGGTAATTCCGGATACTGTGGATGATGATCTGTAATTTGATACCAGGTGGCCTTGTACTTTGTAAATCAGAAGAATCAAAAAACAACAGTTGATCCTTACCGGAAATCCAATGAAAGCCGGCTTTTTCGACGACCGCTCTTTATCGAAAGGCGGCCCCATGCCACTTTCGGCATTTGGAACAGTGGCAATGGACGATCGTTCCCATTCGTCCATGATACTTGTATTGAACAGAATCACAAAGGCATTGGCCGGAAAGTTTAATCATCTAAACACTTTAAAAAGGTATTGTTTTTTAATTCATCTTCAGTAAGATTAAACATCCGGCAATACTCATTAAAAGTACGACCTATAAATGCAAATCCTTTTACGGTGTATTTGGCTCCCATAATGATCTTATTCTAGCACAAAAAGCCGCTTTTTACATTTGCGGCATGTCGAGCACAATTATGCCGTCTCATTTTAACCTAAAGTGCGTTTTGAGCAATTTATATTGACCTAGATTGGATCTCATTATATTATAACGAATAAATAAAGCATTAGAGGTTATGATGGCAACACAGGTATTTATTGGTCGAAAAAATGAGCTAGATCGCTTAAGG
>JALQXX010000034.1 GCA_023262965.1 Candidatus Marinamargulisbacteria bacterium | reverse complement strand
CGATGGTATGCAATCCCATTAGTACGATGCTAGGGAGAACACATTCCGATAGGGGATAGCCCAGTTGGGTGATGCTAAGCGCGCGACCTTTTTGGTTGGAAAAGGTTTTGGCGGTATGGGCAATCGCGGTTAGTGGCAGAGCCCCTTGACCAAAAAGTCGGGCTAAAAAAAGTCCCATAAACAGGCCATACATGTGGGTGCTGTATGCCATGAGGGCCAATGCGGAGGATAGCCCGATTGTATTGAGTTGAATGCATTGGAGAACCGGTTTGGTATCGATGATTCGTCCAACAATCGGCAATGTACTAGCGGATAATACGGTTGCAGCGGCATACAGGGTTGCAAATTGCAATTCGCTGATACCGGTTTGCTGGCAGAAAAGAGGAATGGCCAATGCCATTAAAAGGGTTTGACCGGGCGCTGAAAAAAAAGGGCCGGATAATGAAAATAAAAAAAAATAACGATGGGTTCGAAGAAGTGTCCAATAATTGGCTATCATTTTGTTACGTACCATTGTAACGTGGATAATCGGCTTTGAATATGGGCATTTAATGTGGGCGACTTTTGGATGGCGGTTTGGAGATTGGTTGCAACTCGGTCGATATCATCTAAGGATAGGTATTCAAACAGTAGCAAATCATTACCGGCTAATGCGGCCTGATACGCCGCATCGGATGGTGTTGCAACCATGGATTTTAGGGCCCCCATATGCAAATCATCGGTAATAATAAGTCCGTTAAAATGAAAGGAATGGCGAATGGTTTGAATGTGGTTTTGCGATAGGCTAGCGGGATATAGGGGGTCGATGGTGGGCAGCATGATATGCCCGGTCATGACAGCAATGTAGGGTGATGGATGGGATAGAATCGCGTAATAGGGCATCCATTCATAGGGCGTATAGGTGCTTTGGATTGTCGGCAGTGTTATGTGGGAATCTGTGGCGGTTGAGCCATGACCTGGAAAGTGCTTTAATGCAATAATAACGCCGGCAGCTTTATGCGCTGCAATAACCGGCTGGATGCATTGAACAACAATATCACTGGTGTCACTGTAACACCGTTTGGCGTTGCATATGCTGGATGGTTCTATCAATGGTTTCAGATCCACCACACCGCCCAAATTCAATGTAATACCAAGGGCCGCCAATTCGGTTGCGTTTTCGTGGGCGATTCGATACTGATCGTTAGGTGCCATAGTGCACACGTCGTGTGGCGAAGGGGCCTGTATATGAAATGATGGGTGCGTGAGGCGATTGACCAACCCCCCTTCGTGATCAATGGCAATAAAAATAGGGGTGTCTTTTTTTAGATACGCGATGAGATCGATTAGTTGCTCTCGATTAACAATGTTGCGATTAAATAAAATGATGCCGCCAATATGATGAGCATCAATTTTTTCTTTTAACGCAATGATTTCGGGTTGCGTTGGGACGGTTCCCCGAAACCCTGTGATGATCATTTTTCCAGGGTGATTGTTGGAATAAACGAATTGTATCAAAAAAAATACATGCAAACATATTGTGTAAACCGCTTTGTTCATATTATATTATGGTTACTTTAAACGAAAGGAGTGGTATTTGTCACATCGTAAAGGCTTTGGGCCGCACTTAATGTTGGATTTGCATAAATGCAACTATCAAAAATTGGATTCATTGGATACCTGTTTTAAATTGCTTGATGAGTTACCCACTCAAATTGGCATGACTAAAATTACAATGCCGCATGTTTTTCCTTATGCGGGATTGGTGCCTGAGGATAAAGGCATTACGGGGGTAGTTATTATTGCTGAAAGTCATATATCCATTCACACATTTCCTTTAAAACGGTATGCGTTTATTGATGTGTTTTCGTGCAAACCATTTCACACCGATTTTGCTATTTCGTATTGCGTTGATTTATTTGAAAGCGAAGCTCCCGATACGCATTTAACGTTTAGAGGCAGTCATTTTCCGGTTGGATCGGTGATAGATCCATCGGTGATCAATGCGGTTGATACATCTATTCGAACGGTATAGCGTCATTCCAAAGGATTTTTTAAAGCAATAAACAGGCTGTTTTTAAAATTCCATTCCCATCCATAATGTTTTTAGGGTGGGTTTGGGTTTAAATTGAATGTCGATCCATATATTGGATGAAACCCTGTTGAACTTAAGGTATCTACTACCAGGGAAGGCGTCATTTTCAGTGATGGCGCGGTTCTCATCCAGGTTACCGGGGTTGTCCAGGGTTAATATGGGAGTGGATGTGTCGGGGTCTTCTTGGTAAACGTTAAGTTTGTATATGTAATAACCGGGATCCGGAGATATTATAAACGTGGGGTTGTCCGATTCACGAAATCCGACATTTGCATCGGTGTTGTCTGTTTTGTAAATAGTGTGGGGTTTGATGGGGGTCCATGTGGTGTTTAGTGTATTAAAGATTTCATCAGGAGGCGCCTGATCTGAAAAAATCTTCGTGGAATAGGACAGGCCTGATTTATTAAGAGTCATGCGGCCATGGGGGCTAGGGCTGCCATCGGTATTGGTTGCACGGTATTGAATGGTTGCGTATTCTTTAAGCGATACATACAATGTGGTATTTGCAACAATGCGTCCGGTTGTGTAGGGGTGGGGAGGTGTTGTCGTATTGTTCAAAAAATGAAAGTAGTTGTTTCTTAAGGGTGTGTAAAATATGTTGAGGCGCTTTTCCGGATTTATTAGTGAATCAGACGGTTCAACGGAATTCCCCTCATCGTCAAATTTTTCTTCAATAAAGTCATTAATGTAATGGGTTTCTCGATGGGAATCTTGCAAATAAACATTAAGGGTTATGATGGTATTGGCTTTTGCAGCAATACTCGTTCCCATAATCGTATTATCAGACCCATCCGATGATATTTTTGCAAATACGTAGTTCTCAGGCGGACTCATCATGTTTGGGGTAACAGTCAGTGATAACTGATAGGGTGTGAAATCCAAAAACACCTCTAGATTGGCATTAATGATGGGCAGGTCTAGTATATAATTGTTTTTGTCGTCCATAGATAATGTGCTGCTAAATGGTGCGGTTGGGTGTGTGGATGCGTCTGATTTTGTGGGAAATTGGATTTTTTCGACATTTTCGGGGATAGCATCTGGGAGTTCTGCATTCATATCTTTGGCATAGACTACAATGGGGATATTATTATCATATACCAAATAAACGCGTTCCAATCGTTTATCAATGGTTAAGGATAAGGATTTAATTGTTTCTGGCGAGCGATTGGGTTCGATTTGATATGTTTCACCATTATTAAGAAAAATTAGATTCTTTGTGGGTATGGCCGCATTTTTTTCGGCGGCCAAGGTTTTTTCTCGATTGGGCGTCACCCGATTGGTTAATGGACTGCCGGTTAAACTACCTAATGTGATGGTTGGAAATCGTTTGAAATGGGCGGTGACTGTTGGTGAGTCGTCACCCGTTAATTGAGCGTACACTGCAAAGTGAGATGTTGCAAATTGAACATTTGCGCTGGTTGTGTCGTTGTATACAGTTAATGTATTCGGGTTAGAGGGATTATCAAATAAATCGGTAGTGTATAGGGTGACGTCTTTTGATTCAAATTTATCAAAATAAAAATATTCCTCGATACGGGGTTCGATGACCAGTTTTTGCAAATAATTTGTGCCAAAATTACATGACTTATCATTCCATAATGATTGCGTACGGGGGCCAAACACATTCACGTTTAACCCCGCAGCCGATTTGGATGTAAATTCAATCGCTGAACCAAATGCATTCAGGCGATCCAATCGAACATACTCGCCAATGGTAATTTTCCCACCGATACTATCTGAGGACGATACCCGAAACGAGGGTTCAAATGTGTCTATTGAAAAGGCGTAATTCCATTCGATGTTATGTAAATCATAGTCACTGTAGGGGAAGACACTTTCACCAACCGCCAATGGGTAGCTCAGGATGTTGGCCTTGGATTCGGTTTCTTCTTCCAACTCCGTGCCATCCTCAGTTACTTTGTTTCTGGTGCGGGTGGCGTCGATTTGCTTAATACAATACTGGCTGGAGCCGCCAAATCGCATGGCCACGTTGGTGCCTTGGGGAAGGTTCGCGTTGTTGAGATTTACGGCTTTATGGGGAGGCGATGTGATTGATGCTAAGCTCAAGGTGGCGTTAGGATGGTTGGGGGCTTCGGTCTTAATTTTAAAGCCTTTTTGGGCGAATTCGATATAGACTTGGAAGAATTTGTCGGTATTTACAGAAACTGTAAAATGTCCCTTATTGAATAATGTTGGGTCATTGTACACTTGGCCGCCTTCGTATTGCCAACCCAGCCCCAACACAACGGGTTGCTCATTTCGAGGAATTGTCGGGCTCAATTTATATTCATCTGTGACCAATCCTTCCAGAATGTTATTTGATGCTATAAGAAAGTTCCATACGCGGTTCCAAATATTAATGTATTCGGTTGTACCGCCCTTCTCATTGTCGTCGTAAGCTTTAAATAAAGAGTCGCTTGATAACGACATTACAGGCACCATAAATTTTCTATTGGGTTCGACACCGAGTCGGGCACTTTCATTTTTTGGCATATTACTGGGTGGAAATCGGATGGGCTCGGTATTGGTTCGACTGTTTTTGGCGCAAAAATAATCATCTATTGAGAAGGGGTCATATGAGCCGAACCATCCTTGATGACGTGTTATATAATCCGAATTTCCTTTAGCTAAGCAATCCTTGTGTGTGAAATCATCGTCAACATTCAAGATGCACCCGTTGACATTGCATGTTGAGTTTGTGGCCTGATCTGTTTTAAATTCAACAAAAGACCCCTCTGTTGCATTCAAATCACGGATTAAAATCTTATTGATAATGTGCCCGCGATTGGGGACGATAATAATGAATGCCCCAATCCCGGATCGTCTAAGACCGCCTGCTGCTTGTTGCTTTAAAATAGCACTGTAGTGAAATGCATCGGGATTACCCTTAAATCCGACAAAATGCTTACCTTTGTATTGGGCATTAGACGATGGGGAGAATGGGATTTTCACCCAGCCTTTTTCATCCAATGTGTTGAAAATGGATTGGTTATACGTTATTTCATCTGAAGTTAGATTAAGTTTTTTAACTTCCGTTTTATTCCGATCTCCCTCGTTGAACGTCGCGTGAGTCCACGTGTACTCTTCCCATCCATCCGGGGTTTCTTTTGCCCCCAAGGTTGTCAAATACACATCGCCTGAATTGGGATTGGGAAGATTTGAATCGGTTGATACATCAAAGTTTCCCTTGATGGCGACATTGATGTAGGTTTGCGTTTGAACAACCGTTGCGCCAATGCCAATCAGCACAAGGGCGGCAAATATGTATTTAATCCACAATGATGGGCGCTGCATATACCCATATAGTTTACCAGTATTGAATCCAGAAGTACTAATCCTTTATCCTTAATCATATGACATGGCTAGAAATTCAAGAAACAGGGTATCGGTGGATGCGGCGGGGGATTGGGGGAATCATGAACGCATTAACGGGGGATTATGAATCCACCGTACATAGTGGCCAAGCATTAATAACCGCATTCCGGATTCCACGGTGGTATCGGGGCTATGGCCATCCACAGTCATTGCCATCGTTACAAACCCCGGTATTTGATGTGGTATTTCCGTCCCCCATTACCGTGGCGGCCTTTGAATCCCATTTGGATTCGATTGCATTTTGGGTCGGCTTGGGCTGTGGCGGGTGCTGCTTAAAAACCATCAAGCCGCAGCCCGCTAAGGGGAATCCGCGCCCGCGATTACAGCAGGTATGGATTCAGGGGGTACCGCATTTGCTCAATGCGCTGGGGTTGCCGGGTCCGGGCGTGGCTGGGTTAATTGAATCGCTTAAGGCGCATCCGCTACGGCACATGGGGGTACCAATGGGCCTTAGTATTGGGGGCGATACCGTTGCGGATTATCACCAGGTGGTGGATGCGATTGGGGACCAGTCTTTTTTGGATTCATTTTACTTGGAATTAAATATTTCGTGTCCCAATACAGCCACTGGCTGCTCATTGCACGACCAGGTGTCGGATATTGAAGCGATTGTTCGATACATTCGTCGTAAAAGGGATCGATTGATTGTGATTAAAGTGTCACCGGATGCATCGGATGACCGATTGCGTGATATAGCGTCATTAGCCACTCAGTTTGACAAAGTAACCCTCAATGCGGGTAATACGCAACGGCGCGCTGTCGCGGATTTGCTGTCAAACGGACAGGCCTTTCAGTTGTCCCATGCCGGTTTAAGCGGTCCCGCACTTTTTGAGCGAACACTGGCGATGGCAAAATGCCTCCAACCATTTCAACTGCCGCTGATTGCAACCGGAGGGATTACTACGGCCGATCATATTCGGGCGCTACGTGATACAGGCGTTGCTATTGTGGGTGTTGCCACCCAACTGGTGACCAATCCGTTTTCGGTTGTTCGGTGGAATCACGAATTGGCGGGAAGTCCTAAACGTTAATTCAACAGTTGGTTGGCTCGCTGAATAATGGTTTTAAGTTCAGTAACTTCGTTGTAGTACTCTTCTAATTGCAGTTGATTGGTGGTTGATTCGCCTGACATAGGGTAATCAGCAATGCGTTTTAACACAATGGCTAATTGTGACTCTGATTCCTTTTTAAAGGCATGGTAAAAAGACTGGTATTGATCATTAATGTTGACTAACTTTTGCCCCTTAAATGCGTAATGATCCACCCAATAATGCCCCTCTTTGGTATCATTTTCATCCACATAAGGTCGGCCAAAAAATGTGAGTGGTGTTTTGTACTTTAAATGAGACGAAGCCAGCAATTCATAATTATTTTTTACAAAGGTCTCTGTTATTTCTTGAAAGCCATTGTTTGAATAGATTAAGAATGTACTGATAAGGTAGTCGGGGTAATCACTTTCATTATCAAAAAAGTTAATGATAATATCGGAATGCGTATCCTTATTAAGATCGGCCACTGTAATGGATTGAACGATGGTGTCTCGCGTTGTATCCGCCATGCTTTGAAATTCCCACAGCGGATTTACCAGTATATTGGGAGATGTAATCAAACCAATTTTAATTGATGGGGGCGCATCCGTCATATACGAAAAATCCGTGGAGGTGGGGTTTTCGTAATGAAAAGCGGCAATGGTGTATTCGGTTTCATTGATGGTAATTTTGGTATAAACCGTGTCAATCGCTACCGGTAATGGTGGGTTAGCATACCCAAATAATGATAATCCTATGCTTATGAACACCAATCGCCAATGACGCATGGTTACTATTATCATGGGACAACAAAACAAAAGTAAAGTAAAATATTTTGTATGGACCCAGTTTCTACAGAAAAATGGCATATTCTCAGGGAGCGCATGGCTGTTTTAGGCATTTATGAAGATGATATTCAGGAATCCTTTACATTGGGGGGTGGCCCAGGTGGGCAAAAAGTCAACAATACCCATTCGGTCGTGCGATTGCGGTACAACGATCATACCATTCGTGTAAAAACATCCCGACATCGCGAGGTTAATCGGTATATGGCGCGCAAGCATTTGTGCGATGCGGTGTCCCGCGCATTGGGTATCTCGGTTAAACAAGATACAGTCATTCAAAAAGCCATTAAACAAAAAAAACGGCGCCAACGCAGGCATCGATCGGCAATGGGCCGGGTGCCTGATGTGTTGTGAGATGGTGCCGGTGCTCTTGCAAAAAAACCAAATGAGATCTTCTCAATTGTCCAACTTTTTTTTAATATAAAGCATTATGGACACGTACGCTTACATTTCAAATACCAACCCTGCGCATATCGAGTCGATGTACGCTCAGTATAAACACGATCCGCAATCCGTGGATGATACATGGCGATTGTTTTTTGAGGGGTTTGATTTTTCGGGCCACGTGCAGGCCATGGATCCCTTTCAATCTCAAAATGGGGGGAGCGTGCAATCTCTCAAAGAAATTGCGGTTGCGAAATTAATTAATGCTTACCGAACACGCGGTCATCTGATTGCTAAAACCAATCCCATTCGTGCCAGACGCCAGCACAAGGCGGATTTACAACTCAATTACTTTAACCTGAGTGACAGTGATCGCACTACCGTTTTTGAAGCCGGCCGCGATGTGGGGTTATCGTCGGCCACATTGGCGGATATTATCGCCCACTTAGAGGCAACGTATTGCACATCCATCGGGGTTGAATTTATGCATTGTCAAAATGAAGCGCTTCGGGAGTGGATGATTGCGAATATGGAGCCTACTAAAAATCGGCCCTCGTATTCCAAAGAAACGCAATTGAATATATTGAGTCTTTTGAATAAAGCTGTGAATTTTGAAAGTTTTTTACAAACAAAATTTGTGGGTAAAAAGCGATTTTCCTTGGAGGGGTTGGAGTCGGCTATTCCCGCTTTGGATGCGGCGATTCAGCTGGGGGCAGATTTGGGTGTTCGGGAGTGTGTGTTGGGAATGGCCCATCGGGGACGTTTAAATGTATTGGTGAATGTGTTTCAAAAAACATATGAAGCAGTGTTTTCGGAATTTGAGGAAACCAATGCGGACTCCCAGTGGAGTGGGGATGTTAAATACCATTTGGGTCGGTCCGCCGACATTGTTACAGCAAATGGCCACAATGTGCATCTATCATTGGTGCCCAATCCATCGCATTTAGAGGCTGTGAATCCGGTGGTTACGGGCATTTGTTATTCAAAAATACACCGTATGTATGGGTCGGATTCCAATACCGTGTTGCCTGTGTTGTTGCATGGCGATGCGGCCTTTGCCGGGCAGGGCGTCAACTATGAGTTATCAAACATGTCTCAGTTGGTGGGCTATACGGTTGGCGGAGCGGTTCATATTGTGTTGAATAACCAGGTGGGATTTACGGCCAATTACAAAGAGTGCCGTTCCAGCATGTATTCGACGGATTTGGCTAAAGTAACCGAATCCCCGGTTTTCCATGTCAATGCGGATGACCCCATTGCGGTGGTGCATGCCTTGGAGCAAGCGGTTCGCATTCGGCAGTTATTTAAAATAGATGTCTTTGTTGATATTTTAGGATACCGCCGATATGGGCATAATGAAGGGGATGAGCCGCGATTTACACAGCCCTTGTTGTATAAAGCCATTGAGAAACACGAAGATGTGTACACCATTTTCAAGAAAACCTTATTGGATACAGGGGTGATTACGGATGCGGATAGCGACGCATTGGTTCAGTCGTTTCGGCATGTGTTGCAAGAAAAATTGGATTATACCCGGGATAAAAAACCCAAAGCTGAGCCGGATATGTTTAAACGAAAATGGCAGGGATTTCGGATGGCAACACCCGAGGATTTTGTGGCATCGATTGATACCGGTGCGGACCCAGCCATTTTGGATCGGGTGGCTACCGCCCTGGTAACGGTTCCGGATTCATTGACGCTTTTTAAGAAAACGCAAAAACTGATTGCCGCGCGTTCGGAGATGTTTTTTAATCATCAACAGGTGGATTGGGGGATGGCGGAACAATTGGCTTTTGGGACCTTGTTGGCGGATGGGCATCATGTACGGTTATCGGGTCAGGATTGTCAACGTGGGACGTTTTCCCATCGACACTCGGTGCTTCGGGATGATGGGGATGAATCAACGTATGTGCCGGTGAATGCGGTATCCGACACCCATAAACTTGAGGTGTTGAATTCGCATTTGTCGGAATATTGTGTAATGGGGTTTGAATACGGGGTGTCGTTGGCTAGTCCGCAAGATTTGGTTATTTGGGAGGCGCAATTTGGGGATTTTTCAAATGGGGCTCAGATTATTATCGACCAGTATTTGTCGTCTTCCGAAAAAAAATGGCAGCGATTGAGTGGGTTGACCCTATTATTGCCACATGGCTACGAAGGTCAAGGGCCCGAGCACTCATCCGCGCGCTTGGAGCGCTATTTGCAATTGTGCGCGGAGAATAATATGTATGTGGTGAATATAACCTCACCAGCCAATTTTTTTCATGTACTGCGTCGTCAGATTAAAAATCCCTTTCGCATTCCATTGGTGGTATTGTCGCCTAAGAGTTTATTACGGCATCCACGGGTGGTGTCGGCGGTATCGGAGATGACCACCGGATCGTTCCAGGAAATTTTGGATGATCCATTGGGAAATAAAAAAACAACCTGTGTACTGTGTTGCTCGGGCAAAGTGTATTACGATTTACTCGATAAACGGGATGAATTGGGGAAGACCGACGTTGCCATTGTTCGATTTGAGCAATTGTACCCGCTATCGGAAGTCACAATTAAGGCATTGCGTACCAAGTATGCCCGCGCGGAGTGGGTTTGGGTTCAGGAGGAGCCAGCCAATATGGGCGCTTGGTCGCATGTATTGCGGCATCTACCGGCGGTTCAATGGCGGTATGTGGGTCGCCCTGCAAGTGCGTCCCCTGCGGTAGGATTTTCAAAAGTGCATGAGCAGCAACAATTGGCATTGGTTGCCCAAGCATTTGATACATTAAATAAAGGAGTTTCATGATGAAAGTGGATATTATTGTTCCCGCAGCGGGAGAATCGGTCAAGGAGGCGGATATTGCATCGTGGTCAAAATCGGATGGTGATTTTGTTGCCATGGACGATGTGCTATTGGAGTTGGAAACGGATAAAGCGTCCATGGCTTTGAATGCCGAAGCCAGTGGGGTGCTTACGATTGTGAAGCCAGAAGGTGAGACCGTTGCAGTAGGGGAGGTTATTGGATACATTACATTGGCTGATGCGCCGGTTCAATCGTCCGCAGCCCCAGCCGTTACAACACCGGTCGCTGCGAAGCCTGCAGCAGCAGCCCCTGAACAGGCATCGGTGGGACACTATGCAACCGGCCATCCATCGCCGGCGGCAGCCGCCATATTAGCGTCCGCGAATATAGCGCCAGACCAGGTTGCAGGGTCCGGTAGAGATGGTCGCATTACGCCATTTGATGCCCGTTCAGCGAAGGCCACGCTAGGAAGTTCACATGCATCGATTTCCCCCGCTGCGGATGTGGTGGAAAAGGTGGCCCCGGCATCATCTGTGATAGCGGATCGATCGGAGCGTCGTGAAAAAATGTCGCGGTTGCGACGAACGGTGGCGCAACGCTTGGTGAATGCGCAGCACACGCAGGCCTTACTGACAACGTTTAATGAAGTCGACCTAACACAGGTTATTGCTATTCGAAAAAAGTACAAAGAATTATTTAAAGAGAAGCATGAGGTTAATTTGGGATTCATGTCCTTTTTTGCCCGTGCAACCTGCGAGGCGTTAGCGGATTTTCCCATTATGAATGCGTCAGTGGATGGGGACGCGATTGTATACCATGATTACTGTGATATTGGTATTGCAGTGGCGTCGCCAAAAGGATTGGTGGTTCCGGTGCTTCGATCGGTAGAACAAATGTCGTTTAAGGCGATTGAATCTCAGATTGTGGCGTTTGCGAAAAAGGCGCGGGATGGTCAAATCACCTTGGCGGACATGGATGGGGGAACGTTTACCATCACCAATGGCGGGACCTTTGGGTCCATGTTATCGACCCCCATTGTTAATTATCCACAAAGCGCAATTTTGGGAATGCACAATATTATCAAACGACCCGTTGTTGATAACAACGAGATTGTGATTCGGGACATGATGTATTTGGCTGTATCGTATGATCATCGTATTATTGATGGTGCGGATGCGGTGCGTTTTTTGGTGGCTATTAAGGAACGATTGGAAGATCCGTCCCGATTGCTGATTGGACTATAGGAGGTCGTTATGTCAGATACATATGATATTGGTGTTATTGGAGCGGGACCTGGGGGGTATGTTGCGGCGATTCGCGCGGCCCAATTGGGATTTCGTGTGGTGATTATTGAGGCTCAGGCGACGTTGGGAGGAACCTGCTTGAATTGGGGGTGTATTCCCTCGAAGGCCCTCCTGGATTCATCGGAACATTACCACAATGCGACAAAAGCATTTGCGGTGCATGGCATTAAAACGGGGAAGGTGTCTGTGGATTGGCGGCAAATGCAGCAGCGTAAGAATGATGTTATTGCGAACACAACGGCAGGTATTGATTATTTAATGGCCAAAAATGCCATTACCGTGGTTCACGGGTTGGCGACTTTTGAAACGCCATCACGTGTTCGGGTTACGGCATCGGACAATGCGGTGTCAACTGTAGATGCCGCCAAATGGATTATTGCAACGGGGTCAACAGCCAGTGAGATTCCTTCGGTCCCGTTAGATGGCCGGTACATTATTGGATCCAATGAAGCGATATCATTGCCAAAAATTCCCAAAGAGATGGTGGTTATTGGTGGCGGTGTTATTGGGGTAGAATTGGGATCGGTTTATGCGCGGTTGGGAACAGCTGTTACGATTGTGGAGTGGTCCGATCGACTGATTCCTGGTATGGATAGTGACTTGGGCAAAGCCTTGCGTAAATCCCTTTCGGGGCTATCTATTACCTGTCATTTTAAGACAAAGGTTGTGGCCTCAACGGTTGCAAATAAGCGGGTTCAATTAACCCTTGCCGACTCAAACGATAAGACCCGTACGATGGATACCGATGTGGTATTGGTCGCCGTTGGTAGACGGGCCAATACAGCGGGGTTAGGTCTCGAGGCCATTGGTCTTCAAACCAATGAACGGGGTCAAATTGCTGTAGACGATCAGTATGAAACAGCGGTTAAAGGGGTGTATGCTATTGGTGATGTAACACCGGGGCCTATGTTGGCCCACAAGGCTTCCGAGGAAGGGGTGGTGTGTGTCGAGCGTATGGCTGGTCACGCGGCTCGGTTGAATTACGCAACCATTCCCGGCGTGGTGTACACATGGCCGGAGGTTGCCGGTGTGGGGGATACCGAAGACGCATTAAAAGCCAGTGGTCGAGGGTATAAAGTGGGCAAGTTTTTGTTTAAAGCCAGTGGGCGGGCGCGTGCGGCGGAAGAATCCGAGGGGTTTGTAAAAGTGATTTCGGATGCCCAGACCGATGAAGTGTTGGGTGTTCATATGATTGGTCCTCGTGCATCGGATATGATTGGTGAAGCCGTTGTGGCGATGGAATTTCGCGCTTCGGCAGAGGATATTGGTATGATTACCCATGCCCACCCGACGTTTTCAGAAGCAGTAAAAGAGGCCGCCTTGGGGGCAACGGGCCAACGACCTATTCATATGTAATCGGGTTTTAGATTCATTTAAAACGGGCTATCCACCCTTTTTCTCTGTTGAAAAAAGGGGGGATAGCCTAAATCATACTATCCGTAGCAGGGATAAAATTAGTGGATACCGTACGATAACATCGTTTGAGCCACTTTAATAAATCCGGCGATGTTTGCGCCATCCACATAATTGGGTGTTTTGGTATTGTAGTAAGCATATTGAGCACATTGATCGTGAATTTTGGTCATGATACCGTTTAACCGACTTTCCAAGTCGTGTCGATCCCACGATAAGCGCATGCTATTTTGGGTCATTTCCAAACCGGAAACCGCAACGCCACCCGCGTTTGCGGCCTTACCGGGTCCAAATAAAACATTATTATTAATAAAATAGGCTACGGCATCGGGTGTGGTTGGCATATTAGCGCCTTCGCACACGGCAATACACCCATTTTTCACCAATGCTTTCGCATCGTCTAACGATAATTCATTTTGTGTTGCGGATGGAAACGCAAGGTCACACGGAATATCCCAGGGGCGTTTTCCAGGACGGTATTCGCAGCCGTAATGAGTGGCGTATTCTTCAATACGACCACGTTTTATATTTTTTAACTCGTCTACAAAGGCCAGCTTTTCAGCGGTAATTCCTTCGGGATCGTAAATGGTGCCGCTGGAATCGGACAATGAAACCACTTTAGCTCCCAGATGAATGAGTTTTTCAGCGGTATATTGGGCGACATTTCCGGATCCGGACACGGTACAAATTTTCCCATCAATGGATTGATTGCCGTTGGCTTTCAGCATGTTTTGAACAAAAAACACACAGCCGTACCCGGTGGCTTCTTTTCGAATTAAACTGCCCCCAAAATTTAGGGCTTTTCCGGTTAGAACGCCGGTAAATCGGTTGGTTAGTCGTTTGTGTTGGCCGAATAAATACCCAATTTCACGAGCCCCAACACCAATGTCGCCAGCAGGGACATCGGTATCTTTACCAATGTGACGAATAAGCTCGGTCATAAACGCTTGACAAAATCGCATGACTTCGTGATCGGACTTGCCTTTTGGATCAAAATCGGAGCCCCCTTTGGCCGCTCCCATGGGCAATGTCGTTAAGCTGTTTTTGAACACTTGCTCGAATCCCAAAAATTTAAAGGTGTCTAAACGGACACTGGGATGGAATCGAAGGCCCCCTTTGTATGGCCCAATTGCGTTGTTAAATTGCACCCGGTACCCTCGATTGATGTTAACCCGGCCCTTATCATCTTCCCAACATACCCGAAACATAATGATTCGATCGGGTTCGATGATGCGTTCTAAAATTTTATAGTCACTGTAAACGGGGTTTTGTTGAATAAATGGGTAAATCGATGACACAACTTCGTGAACCGCTTGATGAAAATCGGGTTCATGGGGATTTTTTTCGCGAATGGCCTCCATGAATTGATCGACTGAGGGATTTAATGTAGGTAACATATGAGCAACTCCATAACTAATTTTACCCAAAGTTTAGCATGGACAATCACGAATGCAAATGCTTTTTTTGATACGGAGATCGGGGTGACATTGGAATGGTGCCAAGGATTGACAGATGATTATAGGCCTTCTACTTTAAAAGAGTGTGTTTTTCTATGTATAAAGTAGTTGAATAGTTATGTTTAATAATTGTTTTGGTTCGTTTTTTGGTCGTCGAGCAACTGGTGTTGGGAGGCTTAGTCCGCCAAGGGGAGTTGATCCCATAATGCAACGTGGTACCGAAGCTGTATGGGTTTCCGATTTATCGCTGAAATTGGATGAGTGGGTTAATGAAAAACCAGACGAACGGGCAATTCGGCAAGAAATTAAAAATAAAATTACTATAGAGGGCGGGCGATATGTGATTAATGGGGATTTTGAATTAAAAAAAGAGACAACGTTGACCACATTGCCGGAAGGGTTGAGCGTGGGGGGCAATTTTACAGTCTGGGGTTGTAACGCCCTGACCACAATACCCGAAGGGTTGAGCGTGACGGGCAATTTTGAAGTCAGGGATTGTAACGCCCTGACCACAATACCCGAAGGGTTGAGCGTGGGGGGCAATTTTAAAGTCTTTTCTTGTAACGCCCTGACCACAATACCCAAAGGGTTGAGCGTGACGGGCAATTTTGAAGTCTGGGATTGTAACAAACTGACCACAATACCCGAAGGGTTGAGCGTGGG
>JALQXX010000033.1 GCA_023262965.1 Candidatus Marinamargulisbacteria bacterium | reverse complement strand
TCATAGTGCTATCTCAGTTTGGTTTGGCTATGTTTCGTCCCTCAAAAACACGGGAATAGAGTAGCATATGCATTTATTGATTATAATCAGCCTTATGGTTACGGCCATATGGGGGCAAACGCCGACAGGGTGGGGGCGATTGATTTATGGTGCGTATACCATGGATCCGGTTGTTTCGGTCATAACCGACCCCCCACTGGCGGATGTGATTCGTAGCAATCCCTGCAATCGTGGATCACTGGATCGTGTATACAATCAATTTCGTCAGTTGGATGCATCCCTCCAGCCGCTTGCTGAAAGCGATCACCTAAATGTGGCTATCTGTGCCGTTGATGGTATGTACACAGCGCGGGTATTAATGGGAAAAATGGTATATCCCTATCACAATACAACGTTGCTAACCGATGCGAATCGTCTTGTAAAGCGTGTGATTTATGATCCGCAGTACATGATACAGTTGGGCCATTGGGGCAGGGAATGGTTTATGGCGGTTCCGGATTCGCACCCGGATTATATGGCCGTTGTTCAGCGCCTATTGCCCCAATACCCGGACCTATTTCATGCCGTGACGCTTCGGTACAAACGTCATCCCTGGGTTACGCAGACCTTATTTGATGCCAAATCGTCATACGATGACCCCTATAAACATATCGCCATACAATATACAACGGATTCGGACCAGCAGCGCCAATTTGTAGCCCATAATGGGTTGCTCTACGCCGAATTGCCCATAGAGCACCGCCAAAATGCCTACTTGGCCTATAAGGCATTTGTTCAAAATGAGGCGATAGCCCCGTATATTCCGCAATCCGTTATCGCATTATTTCAATCCAATGGGGTGCTGCGTGTGCCACGGTACATGAGTGTGGTGATTATGGCCTGGCAAGGCATGGTGCGTCAATGGACATCCCTATGGGCCATGCTGTATGCCACAATCACCCGTCAATCGGATGGTCAAAACGCGGACCTGGCATTGATGATGGGTGATGATGGCACCATGTATGCCCATGATTCAGACGGCATGACTACCGATCACTATGGGGCCAGTGTGGATGACGCCGCTAAGGCATCGGTGATTCCATTTTATAATGAGCGTACGGTTGTAACCGATACCGCCATTATTAACGCCATTGAGTCGCGAAAAAACCGACGCTTAATGAATATGTGGCGTATTGCCCGATTTGGTGATGAGGGGCATATTTTTGTGGCCATGTTTCGACCAAACGGCAAGGATTATTTGGGGGCGATTATCATCAAACAGGGATCGCGGTATATGCTATCGGAATACGAATCCATTTTTACCATGGATGGCCAATCCATTTGGCGAGTGAATGATAACGGGACACTATCGGCACGGTCGTTCCAGGTACAACAGATTCGAAAATCACCCAAAGGGACATGGGTATTTGATATGGATTGGGCTGGCGAGGAAATCACCAATCAATTTCAGCTCATTGATGATGGGGGCGCACTCACTAAAACGTTTACAAACTACTACTTTAACCAATAAAGTCGTTATTCTAAAGGAAGGGTATCCATAGGGGCATCCGTATTAATGGGGGCCTCGTTATTTTCCAACGTGGATTGATCAAACAAACGGTCAATTTCAGCTTGATCGTTCATGAGTTGATTTAAATAATGATTCAAATGCACCAACTGATAGTCCACCTCATTCATTTTGGTATCAATCCATCGGTTAATAAATCGATTAAAGGGGTTTTCAATCAACGCAAATCGTTTGATAGTCAATACCCCACGCTCTTGATAATGAGATAACCGATATATCCACACGCCCATGGCCGATTTTTGGGCCGATGTAATCTGAATTTCCAATAATGTTTCGGGGTCATAGGTTGTAATCTCATACGTAACGGTTTTGCCAAAACCATAATCTTCGCGCCATCGGGTGTATCCCGCATCCGATGTGCCCAGCATTTCAACACGCTTAACATGGGGCTTCCAAAGCGGGTAATTCTCAATGTCCAGTAACGTTGACCATATAAGAGTCGGACTGGCCGCAAATGATTTGGACTGTGTTAGAGCAGCCCGATCGGGGAGGCGGTATCCCACAGCATACGAAAATACCACTCCAAAAAAAACGGAGGAAGCAATGAACCCACCAACCATCATCAACGCCTTTCGCTTACGCATGCTAATGAGTATACTACATTTTTTGGGGGCTTGATATCCCCAATAAACTCAGCCCATGGCTTAAAATACGTTTGGTGGTTGCAATTATATGAAGTCGCTCGGTATGGACAGCGTTGTCGTAAATAATGGGATTATTGGTATAAAACGTATGGCATAGTTTGGCTAAGGCATACAAATAGCTGGGTATATGGTGCACGTTAAACGATGCGCCCGCCTCCACTAACTGATTATGGTAGCGACACCCCATAAGGGCCAACTCACGATCCCCATCATTCAAGTCTCGCGTCACGCCCGGCATTCCCTCGGATCGCTCAATAATACGGCATAATCGGGCATGGGCGTATTGAATATAATACACCGGGTTCGCCATTGTTTTTTGCTTCGCTAACTCAAGATCAAAATCCATGTGCAGCTCAGGTTTTTTTTCAATCATAAAATACCGCAAGGCATCACTGCCAATCTCGTCAATGACCGAGCGAAGTGCCACCAAATCGCCACTACGCTTGGACATTTTAACCGGCTCCCCATTTTTATATAAATGAACCAGTTGTCCCAAAATAACCTGAAATTTAACGGGTTTTTGAGTTGCCTTAATAACGGATTCCATGCGTTTAATATACCCATGATGATCCGCTCCCCAAATATTAATCAGATGGGTGTACCCGCGATTGATTTTATGGATGTGGTATAGGGTATCCGCCGCAAAATACGTCAAATCGCCATTTTCTTTTTGAAGGACACGATCTTTGTCGTCACCAAAGTGTGTGGTTTTAAACCATACGGCACCGTCTTTTTCGTATACATAGTCCCCAAACATGTCACGAATATCAGCTAAAATACGCCCGTTTTTATGCAATGTTGTTTCGCTAAACCAGCCATCAAAATGGCAGTCCATGCGGTGCAATGTTTCGGTTTGATAGGCTTGTACAAAATCAATGGGGGCCTGGTCGGGACCACAGTGGTCAACCAAATAGGGAATAAAGTCGCCCCCATACCCGTTTTCAGGAATCGGGATGCCTTTTCGCACGCAATCCACACTTTCATTGAATAACGTCACTTGATGACCAGCATCATTGACATAGCATTCACGCGTTACCGACACCCCCAAGTAGGTTAATAGACGATACAAGCAATCCCCAATAACTGCCCAGCGACCGTGCCCAATATGCAGAGGGCCGGTGGGATTTGCGGATACATATTCCAATAGTATCCGATCCGAGGTTTCCAAATGGGGGGGCGTATCCAATGACGATTCGAGGTAGGTCAGAATGTGGGTTAAGGGAATTCGAATATTAATAAAGCCGTTGATTGCTGTGGCCTCAAAAGGGGTATTGGTGGTAATGGCTGTGGCCAGAGTGGTGGCAATAACCTGAGGCGACTGCTTGAGTTGTTTGGCCAATGAAAAGGCGATGGTTAGTGCATAATCACCGTGAGACGGATCGTTGGGGATGTCTAAGCGTATGGGGTAATCCACACCCGTTTCGTTTACGACAGCGGTCTGAATAAGGGGAAGAATGGTTGACGTAAATGTCATAACAGGCCGTTACGGCTTTTTGCTGCGGATAGGGGGCAATTCTTTTCGAATAACACCGTTGTCAAAATGAAATGATACATCGTTCATATCGATCGGAATTAAGACATTAAATTGACCCGTATCATCGGACGTGATACGCGACCAATTCACCACAAATGACACGTTGGGATTGGTGTAGCCAATAATTTTTTTAGCGAATGACGATGATGCATCCACCGATTCGATACGAACAGCGGGGGGCTTTCCTTGGCTGACGCTTGGTTTTTCAAGCGTTTTTGATGGCAATGTTGGTTTTTTTTGAACAACAGCTTGTTGCGGTAACGTTAGTGCCTGTTGAATGTCGGACTGGACATGGGGTAACCGGGAGGCAATTTGAATGAATGTGGCATGATTGATGGGGGTTTTTAACAACGGTATATCCGAATTGGTCAATAATTTCATATCCAATGCCGTGTTAAGGTACCCATATACCCAGGTACCTTTGTAGGCAGCTACGGAGGGATACACACTTGTGCTGACGGCCACGTCCAGGGTTTTTATAATGGATGCAATAAGAACCAATCGATTGATGGTGGCATCGGATTCAAATGCATTGGTTGCGGTTAGTGATAGAATGCCACGATTAACCACGGATTGAATCGCATCCGGGTACGGCAGTGTAGCCCTGTTGGCGATGGTGACGGTTTTTTGCTGCGGTTTTGAATTGGACAGTTCGGACAGAAAAAACGCCAACTCACTACGACGGAACACGGTATTTAGTTCGGATGATCGAATTTTGGGAGAGGCATACCGTGTGTTAATAAACGCCAACTCATTTTGACTCAGGGATTGATTGTTTGGATTCTTTAATTTGATAAAGGGGCGCGACAAGGTAATGGTATCATTATTTTTGGTAAACGTTAGGGTATGAATTTGCTGGCCCAATTGGGATAGCGGAATCGTGATATCAAATCGATTTTTGACGACGGGCACAGGGGATCCATTAATGGATACAGAAAATCCAACGGCTTGCCCCACGTAACGACGGCTGTCATCGGTTGTAATATTGGCGGATATTTTGGGCGATTCAATGACAATATCCGTTGCGTATTGATCGGGAATTTCGGTGTAATTGGCACCAAATAGACTGATTGTTCCTAAGATTAATCCCATTATTTTTTTCATTCTTCAACTCCCGCTAATTTTTTGGTGCCGCGAGGCGGAATCGAACCACCGACACGGGGATTTTCAGTCCCCTGCTCTACCGACTGAGCTATCGCGGCAACACTATTAGGCAGTGTAGTCTGGTTTCTTAATTAATTCAAGCCTTTTAGCCGCCCCAACTGGGATTCAGTTCCCAATCGACGTGCAGGGGAATGCGTAATGGCATTGCCGATACCATTTCGTGGCAAATACGTGGGGTCAGACGGGTATGGTCATCGGGGTGCATGTCAAATACCAATTCATCGTGAACTTGCATAATCATCAGGGACTTGTAATCGCGTATGCACGATGCCACACGCACCATGGCGAGTTTAATAATATCGGCTGCGGATCCTTGAACACGGGTATTAATGGCAATGCGCTCGGCATTGCCTTGTTTGGCGCGATTGCTGGTAGTGATGTCAGGAATGGGTCGCTGCCGACCGCCCATGGTTTCCACAAACCCATGCGTACGTGCAAAGTGAACCGTCTCATCCATAAAGGCACGAATCGAGGCAAATTGCTTGAAATACGCATTAATCAGTGCCTGGGCATCGGATCGGGATATGCGCAATTGGTCGGCTAGAGCAAAAGCCGATTGTCCGTAAGTAATACCAAAATTCACCGTTTTGGCTTGTTCACGCTGGGGTTTGGTGACGTTGGCATAGGGAACCTGAAATACAATTGAGGCGGTGGCTTGATGAATATCGTGTCCGTTTTCAAAGGCCGCAATCATGGCGGCGTCATTGCTCAAATGCGCTAATACCCGCAGTTCGATTTGGGAGTAATCCACCGATAAAATGGCGCCATTGGGAAATCGTGACACAAAGGCTTGCCGTATTTTTTGGCCTTGTGGGGTGCGTACGGGAATATTTTGAAGATTGGGGTGGGTGGAGGATAATCGGCCGGTGGCGGTAATGGTTTGGTTGAATGAGGTGTGGATGGCGCCGGTTGTTGGGTTCACCAATTCGGGCAGCTGATCAATGTAGGTGGATAATAATTTTTTGTAGGTACGGTACTGAAGAATGTGCTTGGCAATGGCAAAATTATTGGCCAATTTTTCGAGAACAGATGAATCTGTGGATCGCCCTGTCTTGGTTTTTTTTATCACCGGTAATCCCAATTCATCAAACAATACCTGGGCCAGTTGTTGGGTTGATTGAACATTAAAATTCGTATGGCCTGCAATGGCATAAATAGCCGATAATTCATCGTCTGCAATGCGGTTGTAGTCCCTGGAGAGGTCTCGCAAGTAGTGGGTGTCACAGGCCACGCCATGCCACTCCATGTTGGTGAGTACCGCGACTAAGGGGAGCTCAATGCTATCCAATAATCCCCGTAATGCGGGGTTTAACTGGCTGTCTAGGTGCCGGTGAATGCGCCATATTGCATGACTGTAATAGGCCACCGTTAGGATATCCGAAGCGGGCGTCCATTCTGTGGTGGCATCGGGTAATTCAAGGTCTAAATGGGTGCGAGCCATAGCGTGTAATGTGTTGGCATCCGATGGGTATAGGACATGGCTGGTGATCATGGTGTCCCCGTTAATTCCGTGAATATGAATGCCGTAACGCCGTAATGCGTGATCGGTATGTTTGGCATTATGAACCCATTTGGGAATGGCCGGGTCCGTTAATAAAGGGGCCAAAGCGGTGAGTAACGGATGGGGGGTGGTTTCCAATCCGGGGGTATGGATGGTATCGGAACAATCCACAACAAAGGATACCCCGAATGAAGCTGTAATGCCGATAGCCACTATCGGAGGGGCTATCATCTGAGCGGTGGTTGTCTGAATATGGCAGGCAAATCCGTTGGCCAGAACAGCCAGCAGGTGATTCAGGTCGGCTAATGTGGTTATATGCGCAACGGATGGCTCTACAGTTGGGCTTACGGCGTCGGGTGTTGTAGCGAGGGGGGTGGTTGTCGGCAATGACGCATCTTCCGAATCGGAGGGCATATGGGCCGATAATTGGTGAATGAGTCGATTAAACCCGTAGGTTTGACACATAGTTTTGACGGCATACCAGGGAGGATCAAACAGCAAATCGGATAAACGAACCGTAACGGGTACCGCACAGTCAATGGTAACCAATTGCTTCGACAAATAGGCCATTTCTTTGGCATCATGCAGTTTTTTTTGAACCGATGGGGAGGCTATTGTGTCGATATGGTGATAGATGCGATCCAACGATTGAAATTCACGGAGTAGGGAAAGTGCGGTTTTATCCCCAATCCCTTTTACGCCTGGAATATTATCGGACGGATCACCTTTTAGGGCCTTAAAATCAATAATTTGATGGGGGGACAATCCAAAGCTATCGTGTAGCTGCTGTTCGTTATAAATAACATAATCAGACACCCCTTTTTTGGACATAACAATAGCGGTGTTGGGGCCAATAATCTGCAACAAATCCCGATCACTTGATAAAACAAAGGTGTGCTTGTTGCCCACCGAAAATTGACGAGATAAGGTGCCCAGTATGTCATCCGATTCGTAACCGGGGCAGTCAATTAGAGGGATGTTAAAGGCCTGCATCGCTTCAGTAAACGTGGGTAGTTGGGCCAGAAATTCGGCATCGGGTGCGGAGCGATTGGCTTTGTAGGCCGGAAACAACGCACTGCGAAATGTGGGGTCTTTTCGATCCATACAAATGCCCACATGCGTGGGGGAGAATTGGTTGATGGCACTGAGCATTAAGGTCAAAAATCCGTAAACCGCATTGATGGGGTCGCCGGTGGGGGTGGTTAGTGATGACGGGTACCCATAATAGGCCCGAAATAATAACGAAAACCCATCAATCAGCAATATATCACAGCGGTGTTTTGGGGTCATAATGACACGTCACGCACGGCGGGCGGTAATGGAAATGCAATATCGTTTTCAACCGAGGGGTATTCGAATACGTTAATGCCTGGAAAGTACTGGATAAGACGCGTGATCAGTTGGTCGACCAAGATGTGGGGAACCGATGCGCCGGATGTTACACCGATTCGGTCAAAGGGGGTCAGCCTTTTAAAATCAATGTCTTCGGGCAGGTCTACAATAAAACTGGCGGTGCCGCTATGCTTGGCTGTTTCAACCAATCGATTGCTGTTGGAGCTGTTGGGGGATCCAATCACAATAATCATATCGCAGATTTTGGCCAATTCTTTGACGGCATTCTGTCGATTTTGGGTGGCGTAGCAGATATCTTCTTTTTTTCCTGTAATAATATGCGGGTATTTCTTTTGTAATTGGTGAATGAGACCGGATGTATCGTCCAGTGATAACGTGGTTTGGGTTAATACGGCAATTTCGGTACTGGCGGGAATGGTGAGTGCGTCAATATCAGCGGCATCTTCCACAATATGAAGCAATTCGGGGCGGATGTGGCCCGCTGTACCAATGAGTTCTTGATGACCACGGTGACCAATTAAAACAACATGGACACCACGCGCGGTGTATCGGAGGGCCTGACGGTGTACCTTGGTTACCAAGGGGCAAGTGGCATCAATCACCTGAATATGGCGCTCTTGGGCCTGTTTATAGACGGCGGGTTCCGTGCCATGGGCACTAAATACCACCACATGATCCGCGGGGACATCGGCAATATCCTCTATAAAAATAACCCCACGGGATTCAAAATCACGAATAACCGATGTGTTGTGAACAATGGCATGACGAACATATAAAGGCGTGCCGTATTTTTTTAAGCAGCGTTCAACAATATCAATCGCATTGACGACACCGGCACAAAAACCCTTTGTATGCGCTAAATGCAATTCCTTGGTTGCCATGACGGTTAGTGTACCAAATCCGTGGCAATTAACCAATTGGCGGTTACGGAAAACGGCATGGCAATTCACGAATCACACGTTTGGAGAATTCTTCGTGGATGCCGTTAACAACGACCGTGTCCAAAACGTCATCCCAGGCTTGGTAGGTCATGCGAAAGGATACATGAACCGCATCATTTTTGGTGAAATAGCCGCAAAGAACGATGTTGTGGCAAACGAGAGGTTTATTATTCATTAGTATATCAAGTATGCGGCCAATGGGTACCGTTGTATCGGTTACAACATACGTGGTATCGCGTGTTGTGCCTTGGTAGCGGGATGAGACATCGTATTGGGGCCACACATGAGGCGTGGGTGTGATGGTCCATTCCATGAATCCTGTAGCGGGCAGGTTCTGCGCTTGGGTAATCTGTGGATGAACCATTCCGACAACCCCAATACGGTCACCATTTTTGTAGATAGCGGCGGTTTGACCCGGGTGAAGGGTGGGGATTTCGGTTTGTTCGACGGCCAGGCCTTCGGTACCCAGTAGGTGATCAATCACACCCCGAAGATCGTAAAAATCGATGGGCTGGTGATGATCGGGCAAATAGGGGCTGTGATGATTTGGCCCTTGCATTAAGGCCGAAAACACCCAAGATTCATCCCCCTTTGGCGACCAAACCGGGCCAATGCTAAATAATCGACAGGGCGTTTTATGGCGCGCCGCGTTGGATGCGGCAATCGTAATCAGGGATTCAAAGCTGCTGGATCGCAGCGTGGTTAAGCTGGCATTGATTGGGTTTAACACACGGGGCTGGTTGGCTACGGGGTCGGATTCGTTCAGTGGGAAGGGGATCACTTCGGTGAACCCGATGGCGACGGCTGTTTGAGCAAGGGATTCACGAGCGGTCCACATGGGGTCGTGGGTGATGGGGATCATACGAGAGAGGGGTTGTGGTTTTAAGGTATCAATGGCCGTAAAACGGATGATTTCTTCGGCAATATCGGGCCAATCGCTGCAATCATGAATACGCCAGCAGGGGATGGCAATGGTGTCGTTAGTCACATCAAATCCCAGTTGGTTCAGGTGACGAATAGCGCGTTGACGGGTTATTGAAATGCCCAGTAGCTGGCGAATGCGTGGCCATGGAAAGGGAATCGTAACAGGCTCTAGTGGCAAATGGCCGCATTCTACGGGATCGTGAGCCGCGAATGTGTGGGGATCATAGTGATGAAACAAGGCCATACATCGATGAATGGCACGGTTGACGGCAGCGGGGTCCCCGTGTTTTTCAAATCGCATGGCACTTTCGGATCGCAGTATCAATCGCTTGACTGTTTGGCGTATGGTGTGGGGGTCAAATTGGGCAGCTTCCAGAATAATGCTGTGTGTTTGGGGTGTGACGGAAAAATCGGTTGCGCCCATAATGCCTGCAATAGCGGCCGGCGTTTGATTTACCCGAATAGTCAGGGTGTCCTCATCCAAGGGAATGGTGTCGTCGTTTAATAACGAAATGGCTGTATCGGGGGATGTGTCCACATCAATTTGAGTAATGCCTGTGGCATCAAAGGCGTGAAGAGGCTGACCGGTCTCAACCAAGACAATGTTGGTGACATCCACAATCCACGAAATGGGGCGGTGCCCGGTGTAATACAAGCGCGTTTGAAAATGCAGTGGGGTGTGGGTGTTATGAATGCCGGTCATGCGTTGCGCACGGTAGTAGGTGCAGGCGTCATGATGGATACGGCAATCTACATTGGATGGGTGCCCATTGGGTGATGGGGGGGCTATTTTTTTAGGCAGTGGTTTTTTATACAGGGCGGATAGGTCGCGTGCGAGTCCAAATAGGCTCATAGCGTCACCCCGATTGGGTAAAATGGCGACATCAAGAATGGTATCGATTAATTGAGCGTGTTTAATAAAGTCCACGCCAATCGGGGTATCTGGGGGTAAGACCCAAACCCCGGGTGCGGATTCGGTTAACCCGCATTCAACGGCGGAACACATCATCCCCTGGGACAGCACCCCGCGCAAGGTACTTTCTGTAATGGTCAGATCATCGGCTAATACAGCACCTGGCAAGCTTACGGGAATACGATCCCCTTCCGACACATTGGTGGCGGCTGTCACCAATTGAATGGTCTTTTTGCCAATGGATACCTGTGCAACACGCAATCGCTTGGCTTCCGGGTGTTTTTCAAAACGTGTAATATGCCCCACAACGATCTTTTTTAAGTCCCGCCCCTTTGTGTGGATGGACTCCACTTCAAATCCAATACGATTCAAATCCTCAATCAGCCTATCCACTGAGGGAAGTGTGCACCATTCCGATAACCAATTGTACGATACCAACATGACCTATACCTCCCGCCTTAAAAATTGCGTATTATTATCGTAGTATGATCGAATGTCCGGCACACCCCCGGCAATCATCGCCAGGCGATCGATACCCAGTCCAAAGGCAAATCCGGTATACACATCGGGATCAACGCCCACCGATCGCAATACAGCGGGGTGAACCATGCCGGCACCCAATACTTCCAACCAGTCACTACTACGAGGCAATTGAATATCCACTTCAATCGAGGGTTCTGTGAACGGAAAATAACTGGAACGGTACCGAACCGGGTACTCGGCATCAAAAAACCGATGAAGAATGGTTTTTAACACGTGAATCAATTGCGGGAGCGATACGTCGGTATCAACATACAACCCTTCGAGCTGGTGAAACATGGGGGAGTGGGTGCGATCTTGGTCGTGACGAAATACCTGCCCAGGCGCCACAATTTTATAGGGCGGGGGTCCGCTTTGCATGTGACGGATTTGCACGGATGATGTGTGGGTTCGTAAGACGCTTTCCTTACTTACATAGAAGGTGTCATGCATGTCCCGAGCCGGGTGATTTGGAGGAATATTAAGGGCCTCAAAGTTATGGAACATGTCTTCAATAATAGGGCCAGTGGCGACTGAAAACCCCAATGATTCGCAGATAGCTACCAATCGGGCTTGTGCCGCGGATAGCGGGTGGCGACAGCCGGTGGCGCAGCGACGTCCCGGTAAGGTTACGTCAATGGTTTCATTGCGCAATTGGGTATTGAATGCGTCGGTTTGAATGGTGGCAATCCGATCCTCTACTTGCTTTAAATACGTGGATTTTAATGTATTTATATGGCGGCCAATAAGGGGCTTTTCGGAATCTGTAGCGGTATGAATGGTTTTGGCGATACCAGAAACCCGGCCGTTTTTGCCAAAATACGTTTCTTTTATGTGAAGTAAGTCGTCAATGGTTTGGCTGGTGGGGATGGATTGATCGAGTTCCGATGCAATCGTTTCTAATTCGCTTAAAATCGTCATTAGACAGATCATACCGAATTCGTCGTAAAAAAACAATTTCTAAAAATGATATTTATGCAGAGATATTGATGCAATTCGGCCTTTTGGCTACTATGTAGAGTAGTATGACAACGTTGGATTTTAAGATTGCTGGCTACACTATACGGTCGCGATTGTTAATGGGGACGGGGAAGTTTTCGTCGCATTCGGTTATGGCGGATGCGATTGTGGCGGGTGGGTCGCATATTGTAACAGCGGCGTTACGGCGCGTGGATTTGCAGCAGCCGAAGGATGCTTTTTTGGATGCGATTGCTGTGAACGATACGATTTTGCTAACCAATACATCGGGGGCGCGAACGGCGGCGGAGGCCATTCGGTTGGCGCGTTTGGGGGGTAGCAAATCGCCCTGGGTTAAGTTGGAAGTTACGCCGGAGCCCAATCATCTACTGCCGGATACCATTGAAACGGTTGCGGCGGCGGCGGTATTGGTTAAAGAGGGATTTATTGTGTTGCCCTATATTCATGCGGATCCGGTGGCCTGTAAGCGATTGGAGGATGTGGGATGTCCGGCGGTGATGCCCTTGGGGGCCCCGATAGGCACCAATAGGGGGCTTGCGACACGGGATCAATTGCGGATTATTGTGGATCAATCGTCTGTTCCGGTGATTGTTGATGCGGGGTTGGGGGCGCCGTCTCATGCCAGTGAGGCGATGGAGATGGGGGCGGATGCGGTGTTGGTGAATACCGCTATTGCCACAGCTCGGGATCCGGTTGCGATGGCCAGGGCCTTTAAGTGGGCGGTGGATGCGGGGCGTTTGGCCTATGTGTCGGGTGTTGCGGGGGAGCGATTGATGGCAGCCGCCTCATCACCGTTAACGGGTTTTTTGCGCTAGTGTATTCGGATTGGTTCTCAATGACGGATACCCACAGACGATGGGAAGGGATTCCTGCTAAGGTTCCTGGGGCATCGATTGATGATTTATTGGCCCAACCGTACGCTATTTTTACCGAATTAACCGACGATCAGTTGGAAGCATTGGCCCAACGAGCGGTTGCATTGACACGGCAACGATTTGGATCGGTGATTCGGTTGTTTGTTCCCTTGTATTTGTCCAATTATTGCTATAACCACTGCACGTATTGCGGGTTTAGTTATCACCGAGATATTAACCGGTATACCTTGACCGATGCGGATGTATCTGAAAATGTGGCTATTTTGCAACAAAAAGGGTTTCAGCATGTATTGTTATTAACAGGGGAATCATCCAAAGATGTTGAAATGACGTATTTTACGCGGATACTGCCCTTGGTGCGGCCGTATATGGCGCAGGTTGGCATGGAGGTTCAGCCCTTGGATGGGGCGGATTATAAAGCGCTGATTGATTTGGGGCTGGATGCGGTAACGGTGTATCAGGAGACCTATCATAAGGACCGTTATTTAATGTATCATTTGAGCGGCAAAAAACGGCGATTTGATTATCGGTTGAATACGCCGGATCGTGCGGCACAAGCGGGGATTATACGGGTGACGATTGGGGCCTTGTTGGGATTAAGTGATTGGCAGTTTGAGGCGGTTGCCTTGGTGGATCATTTGCGGTATTTATACAAGCGGTATTGGCAGACGCAGTGGGGGGTTTCGTTCCCGCGGATTACGACGTTATTTGATGGGGGCGCGTCTTTGCAACGGGTAACGGACCGGCAATTGGTGCAATTGGTGTGTGGGTTTCGGTGTTTGTTTCCGGATTTGGGGATTACCTTATCCACTCGGGAGTCGGTGGCGTTACGGGATGGGTTAATTGGATTGGGCATTACCGATATGAGTGCGGAATCGATAACATCTCCGGGTGGGTATTCGGGTGTTGTGGCGGATGAGCAGTTTGAAACGTCGGATCATCGATCATTGGCTGATATTCGAGCGATGTTGGGGGCGCGTGGTTTGGATGCGGTTGTAAAGGATTGGGATCGTCATTTTTTAATGCGGGGGTAAGCTGGGGTGGGCTATACCATGCGCGATCGGTATTGGGAGTGGGTGTCGGGGGTGATGGCCGGACTGCCTTCGTGGCCGCGAGTGAATCATGATCGATTGTGGGGGTATTTGCGGGAGCGATTGGTTACGTGGCATAATCCCAATTCCCAGCGATTTTGGTCGGTGTTGGCGGGGGTTTCAGGTGGGGGGTATGATTTGTGCTCGGATTATGATGGTGCGGTACGCATACAGGGCGAGCATCCCTTGGATATGGGGGCCTTTCGGGCATTAATGCCATGGCGGAAAGGGCCTTTTGTAGTGGGAACGTCGTTTTTGGATGCGGAATGGGATTCGCGTATAAAATGGCAGCGATTTGAACCGATGTGGCATCGATTGAGGGGCGCACGGGTGGTGGATGTGGGGTGTGGCAATGGGTATTATATGATGCGGTCATTGAGCCATTCCCCACAAATGGTGTTGGGATTGGATCCCAGTGACTTAACGTTTGCGCAATATGCGCTGATTCAACACTATGTTGCAAACCCGGTGATGCAGTATTTGCCCTTGGGGTGGCAACATCTGGACGCGTTTTCGGATTTTTTTGATGCGATATTGTTTATGGGGGTGCTGTATCATCAGCGATCGCCTTTGGATGTATTGAACACATTGCGCCGAGCGGGTCACAAAGGGACGGCATTGTTTTTGGATACCTTGGTCATTATGGATGATTCGGATACGGTGCTTTTTCCTGGTGATCGGTATGCGGGTATGCGAAATGTGTATTTTATTCCATCGGTATCGGCACTGAAACATATGTTACATCGCTCGGGGTTTAAGCGTGTTACGGTATTGTCTGTGGATGCGACAACCTCGCGAGAACAACGAACCACCCCCTGGAGTTCGGGGCCGTCGTTAGGCGATTTTTTGGATCCTGTGCATGCCGATAAAACCATTGAAGGGTACCCCGCACCGCGTCGGGTGGCCTTGGTGGCAGATCCGGTTTGATAATGGCATCTATATTTTTATTGACAAAGCATTAAATTAATAATATTTTATAAATTACTGAGCTTAGGCCGCCCGGCTTAAGTCTTTAGTTTAATTTTTAGTTAAAAGGTGGTTTTTTAGATGGATAGTGTGTCTTCGGGTATGGGTGGTTTTAAGTTTCATACGGTGCGTCACGGCCAAATGCATACAGTGGGTGGGTTTGTTAAATCAATTGGAGATGCGGGGCCTGGCCCTAAATTGCGGATTAAACTAGCGGATAGGCGAACTGGTGAAGCTGCGGCTGGTGTAGTGCCGGGGGGGTATGGTGTGGCGGGCGCATCTGGAGGATCTGTCCAACAATCTACAAATTCACTATCAGAAAGATTGTGGACGTGTTTAACAAATGGTCAAGGATATGATCGATTGGATGAGATTATTGATGTGGTTGCTATGCAAAATTCTGCGTTTTTTAACGCTAAGAACTCGGGGGAATTAGAGGGACAAACAACTATAGAAAAAATGGGTAACTATCTTCTTAATAAGCAACTTTTTTCAGAAGCATTGACGTCAGATGATTTAGGTATGGTTCGTATGGTGTATGTGGTTCTTAAATTGGCTAAGGATTCGGTTGATAAGCAAGAAAGAGAGGGCTTATTAAGCGGTGTGGATGTGTTTGGTTCATTCAGTCGCAAGGACCGTACCGATTATGAGCACGGTCTTATGGGACCTCATTTGACACGAGAAGAGGGGGGTAAAAAACATACCGCTTGGACATCGTATTTTAAGGATGTTTTGGCGCATCATGAAACATCTAGAGATAATCTTCCATCTGATAA
>JALQXX010000032.1 GCA_023262965.1 Candidatus Marinamargulisbacteria bacterium | reverse complement strand
CTTGTTATGGCTTGCGGTACTTGTCCCCAACGCATGATCACACCATCGCTTTGGTTCGAGCCCTGTTTAGCAAAGCGCAACAAGCCGGTTTTATTGATGGTGCGCAATCATACACAACCCACACGGCATTCATAACGGCGTTGTTGGAATCGCCCAAAATATATACCGCGCTTAAGCAGGAGCAGCCTTTGTTTTTCAGTGATTTATTAGATTGTTTGTATTATTTTTGCAATGAACCCATAAATGCGACGGAGCGATTTGAGGCGATACGCAGGGATCTATGGCCGCTTCCTCAAAAAAAAGAATCGATGTGGACCATTGATATGCATCAACATAAGCCGTTGACAGCTCAGCTTGATGTTCATTTTTGTCTTAAGCAGGCCATAATTGATGGCACGTTGTTTGATGACGATGCCGATGCGCAGGCGTTCCGGATTGTAACGGGCCAAGGCAGGCATTCACGCCGTCATTACGCGATGATTAAGCAGGCGGTTGTGGATTATGTGCGGGATCATTACCCCGATGCGTATGATGTTATCGAACCGCCAAATACGCCCTGGCTCGTAAAAATTTCTAAAAAGAAACCGTCTCGTAATACGGACACACCGTCGTAAGGCCACAGTTGGCGCAGTTTGGTCGCCGTGCGTGGCATACCGTGCGCCCATGGACAATCACCAACGACGACATATCAATCCAAAGGGATTCCGGCCAACAGCGCATTAAATCCTGTTCAATACGCGTGGCATCATCATGTGTTGAAAATCCCAGCCGCTGACTGAGCCGCTTCACATGGGTGTCCACCGTTATTCCCGGAATCCCAAAGGCCTGACCCAATACCACGTTCGCTGTTTTTCGCCCCACACCCGGCAATTGAATGAGGGTCTCCAAACAAGCCGGTACCTGGCTGTCGTAATCCGCTACCAATCGCGCTGCCGTGGCCTGAATATTCTTGGCTTTTGTTTTGTAAAAATTAACGCTTTGGATACACGTTTGAATGGCCACCAAATCCCCATGGGCGAGTGCCTCGGGCGAGGGGAATTGGGCAAATAATCCCGGCGTTACCTGATTCACGCGATGATCGGTGCACTGGGCCGATAAAATAACGGCAATCAGCAATTCAAAGGGGTTTCGATGGGTTAAAAACGTGGTGACCGGGGGGTAGGTCGATTGCAAATAATCAAATATGGCCTGAGCACGAGAATGGTTAGCTGTGGTCATAATCCAAGACCATACCAACGGGACAGTGATCGGACCCCATTACATTCCCCAAAATAAAGGAGCGACTAACGGCAGGTAAGACATCGGCAGAGGCCATAATGTAATCAATGCGCCAGCCAATATTTTTGGCCCGAGCGGCCGATCGGTAGGACCACCAGGTATAGGCCTCCGTAGTGGGATGTTGGTGCCGAAACACATCCACATAATTGCGACGAATAATCTCCGATACCCACTCCCGTTCGATGGGCAAAAACCCCGATGTGGTCTCATTTTCCTTGGGTCGTGCCAAATCCATGGGCGTGTGAGCGGTATTGTAATCCCCGCATATGACCACACGATTCCCTGCTGCCACCAACGTATCGCAATAATCAAACAAGGCCTTATAAAATCGCAACTTATAATCCAAACGATCATCCCCCTGTTGGCCATTGGGAAAATACACGCCAATGTAATAAATCGATCCAAATTGGGCTTGAATTACCCGGCCTTCATCATCAAATTCGGGGATACCAAACCCATGAATCACATTATCGGGCGATAACCGCGTGAGTAGCGCCACACCCGAATACCCCTTTCGTTGGGCGGAATGCCAGGCGGATTTATACCCAAAGGGTTCGCGCAATTCATCGGGCAAATCGGACTCTAAGGCCTTTGTCTCTTGTAAGAATATAATGTCGGGGGATTCATCACGTAAAAATGTTAGAAACCCTTTTTTAAAACAGGCTCGAATGCCATTCACATTCCACGATATGAGTGTTGTACTCATACGATAATGGGGGCTATTGGGGAGCCGTGGGGGGGAAATGCGGATGCTACGTGTGTCATTCTTTTAGTATAACGAGATTGCCCATAAAAGTCACCCAATTGCGGTTTTAGATCTAGAAAAAACGCCCCGTATTTGGTACACTTATTGTATAAATTGAAAGTAGGTGTTTTTTGTCAAGACGAGGATCATTTTTAGAAGGATTGGTTGTGGGAGTTATGATAGGTGGCTTATCAACGTTGATGATGTCCCCCGCATCACGCCGGTTTGTTAAACAAAAATTACAGGATTGGCGGGACGATAGCAGTGGTTTTTTTGAAACCACACGTGAATCAACCGAGGATTTAATTGAACGAACCAAGCAGTCCATTGAATCGGGATTTGACCGGTTGGGGGATATTATTAAAGAAAACCAGCGTGTGAATGCGTTTGACGAAAAACCAATGGGGTCGGCTAAAAAATGACTATCGCGGAAGGCATTGGGTATTTGCTTCCCTTTTTGGGATGTGTTGTTTTAATAATATGTATTATACTAGGGGTTCAACTCATACGCCTCATGTGTTCAATTAAACGCATTATGGATCGGGTGGATTGGGTAACCGATGTATCCTCGTGGGGTCGATTGTTTAGAGGCTGCTTTTCCAATAAGTCGTCACGCAAATCATCCTGATGAAGTCGATTCAGGTTCGCCAATTATTTATTGATTTTTTTAAATCCAAGGGTCATCAGCCGGTGCCGTCAGCGCCGGTTGTTCCGGAAAACGATCCCACATTACTGTTTACCAATGCGGGAATGAATCCGTTTAAGCCCTATTTTTTGGGAACGCAGCAGTCGCCGTACCCACGGGTGGTGAATACGCAGCCCTGCATACGGGTATCGGGCAAGCACAATGATTTGGATGATGTGGGGCTTGACACCTATCATCACACGGCGTTTGAGATGTTGGGAAATTGGTCGTTTGGGGATTACTACAAAAAAGAGGCGATTCAGTGGGCATGGGAACTGCTAACCCAGGGGTATGGTTTGCCCAAACAGCAATTGGTTGTAACGGTGCATCAGGAGGATGACGAGGCCGCTGCGCTATGGGCCGCGGCAACCGATATTCATCCGGATCGGATTGTGCGATGCCCCGATGCCGATAATTTTTGGGACATGGGGGCAACCGGGCCCTGTGGTCCTTGCAGTGAAATTCATTTGGATTTGGACCCTAATGGGGGCCGCGATATCCACAGGAACCCGCACACGGGTGGGTTATCCAATCGGTACATGGAACTGTGGAATTTGGTGTTTATTCAATACAATCGGCAAGATGATGGGGGCCTAATGCCCTTGGCGATGCAGCATGTGGACACAGGGGCGGGGTTGGAGCGGCTAACGGCCCAATTGCAAGGGGTGAGCTCCAATTACGATACGGATTGTTTTCAGGCCTTGATTCAAGCGGCCGAGTCCATTTTAAAGGTTCCCTATGATTCCGGAAAAGCGGGTATTCCGCATCGGGTTATTGCGGATCATATGCGAACGGTGACCTGGGCGATTTCCGATAATGTTCTGCCTTCAAATGAGGGGCGTGGGTATGTGTTGCGGCGGTTGATTCGGCGTGCGCTGCGATTTGCGTCCATGGTGGGTGTTAATCGCCCATTTTTGCATCAGTTGGTGCCGATTGTGAATGACAGTTTGGGCGGGTATTACCCCAATATTGGGGCGCGGGAATCCGTTATTCGGGATTTAATTCAGGCCGAGGAAAAGCAGTTTTTGCGAACCGTATCCACCGGTTTGACGCTTTTTTCGTCGGTAGTGGCAACCGCAAAAGCGGCCAACCAATCCGGTATTGATGGCGAAACGGCCTTCAAACTGTATGACACCTATGGATTTCCGTTTGACCTAACACAAGTAATGGCGACCGAGCAGGGGTTAACCGTGGATGAAGCGGGATTTCATCGAGCTTTGGATGCGCAGCGCAATCGATCGCGTGATGCCCGATCCGAAACGGTGAAAACGGGTACCGATGATACCATTATTGCCGATTCATCGGTGGTGAAGCCGGTGCATGCGGGGGTGTATGTGGATGCTCCCGGAGGGGGTGAAGCGCGAATTCCGGCTAATGATGCGCAGCGGTTTGGCATTGCTCAGCATCACACCGCCACGCATTTGGTGCATGCGGCCTTGCGTCGGGTGTTGGGGGAGTCGGTTCAGCAAGCGGGTTCTTTGGTGGATGTCAATCGCCTTCGCTTTGATTTTACCCATCACCAATCGCTTTCGGATGCGCAAATGACGGCCGTGGCCGATCATGTGAATGCGTGGATACAATCGGATTATGCGGTGACCATTTCGGAGGAATCGTTAGCAGCGGCCAAAAAGCGTGGGGTGTTGGCGATGTTTGGGGAGAAATATGGGGAGCGTGTGCGCGTCGTTACCATTGACGCTGTATCGCTGGAATTATGTGGGGGCAATCACGTGCACAAAACCGGGGATTTAGAGGTATGTAAATTGCTGGGTGAGTCCGCTGTTGCTGCGGGCGTTCGTCGCATTGAGGCCCTTGTGGGGAACGATCGTGTGGCGAACCAATTGCAGCAGGTGCGGGATCAGGCGTGGCAGGCGTATCAAAAGCGGTATGAGACACTCCGTGAGCGCGTGGTATCATCCAAGGCGACTGTGGATATGCCAGAGCCATTGCCAGACACGGCGGATGCGGATCAAATTGCGGCGGCGATGACCGCATTGACCGAATTGGCAAAAACCATAGAGCGGGATCTCAATCGTCATCATGACGCCGAAGCGGCGCAATTGGTCACCGATATATTGCCTTGTGCGCAACCGTTGGCAGTGGGCAATGGCAGCCTAGTGGTGGCGGGTATTCCCAATCGGGCGATGTCGGTTGTGCGTCAGCTTACCGATCGACTGATGGACGCTTTGGGAGATAGTGTGGTGGTTGTTATCGCCACGGAATCGGAGCGGTGTTACGCGATTGCACGTGTAGCCAATCCCTTACAAAAACAGGTGTCCGCGGCAACCATTATTCAAGAAATCACGCACATTATGGGTGGAAAAGGGGGCGGTCGGCCGGCAATGGCGCAGGCGGGGGGGTTGGACAGCCAATGCATAGAGCAAGCGGTGGCCTGGCTTCGCACACGGTATGCATGATCGTTGGCTAGGGATTGATTACGGGACGGTTCGCATTGGGTTGGCCATTTCGGATCCCTTGGGTATAACGGCGCAGCCGGTGGGGGTGGTTCCCAATTCAGACACGGCACTAGCAGCGATTTGCCAGATTATTCAGGAGCGATCCGTCAAAAAATGCATTATTGGATTGCCCAAAGACCGACAGGGCAATGATTCGGCGATGGCCGAACGCATTCGGGCCTTTGCCGACGCATTGCAGCACAGGGCCGGGGTTCCTATTGAATGGGTGGACGAGCGTTTTTCAACCGTTGCGGCCACTCGGCAACTGCGGGCGGCGGGGATATCGGCCAAGCATCAGCGTCAACACATTGACACACAAGCGGCAATGTTTTTATTGCAGGGTGTGTTGGATCGTGCCTAATCACTCGCTTACGATAGGTCCGTACACACACCAATCGGCGGTATTTCATTGGTTAATCGAGCTGGATACCGTTGATTCCACCAATGCCTGGGCGCGGCGTGCCATTCAGTCGGGTCGGGTATGCAAGCCTGGGGTGGTTATGGCCCAGTATCAATCCGCGGGTCGGGGTCGGCGGGCCAATCAATGGGAGTCGTCCTGGGGCACCGATGTCTTATTATCGATGGTGATACACCCCCGCTGCGATCGATCGGCCTGGTCGGCAATTCCGGTGATTATGGGGATGATTGCTGCGCGGGTGTGGGCCGCTCATGCGCCCGAGACCACACGGGTTCAGGTCAAATGGCCCAATGATATTATGGCGAATAATCGAAAATGCGGGGGTATTTTGGCCGAATCCATACCATCGTCCGATGTATTGGTGGTGGGGGTCGGGCTCAATGTGAATCACATGCCGTCTCAAACCGATCGCACCAGTTTACGCAATGAATGGGGGCAGGCGCGCGATCGATACGCGGTTGCCGTCGCATTGATCCAAGAAGTGGAATCCCACATCATGGATGTGACCCATGGGCGACTGGATCCCAGCGAATGGGCATCGCAAGCGGCCTATCGGGGCGCGTGGGTATCGGTATGTGCACATAGTGACCCCGCCGCAGACCCCACACAGGGTATTTTGACGGGCATTACGAATCGGGGGCACCTTATTTTAACGGACTCCCAAAATCGGTCCATTACAGTGGTCAATGGCCACACAATTCGCCCCATAAATCGGTAAATACAAATATCTTGCCTATTCATTTTCTTCATTATATTATAAATGAGTGGGGCTATAACCCCAAAAGGAGCTAAAATGGGAAAAATAACAAATCACTATGGCGAATTGGTCTTTAATCATCATCAAATGAAAGAGCGATTATCGCCCGACACCTTTAAAAAGTATCAAGATTCGGTGCATTATGGTGCGAGTTTGGATGAATCGGTGGCCGTTGATATTGCTCGGGCGGTTAAAGAGTGGGCCATTGAAAATGGTGCGACGCATTTTACGCACTGGTTTCAGCCCCAACGAAATGGTACCGCCGAAAAGCATGATGCCTTCATACATTACAATGACCAGGGTGAGGTTATCGAAAAATTTTCAACCGCGCAATTAATTCAGTCGGAGCCAGACGCGTCGTCGTTTCCATCGGGCGGCATTCGATCCACATTTGAGGCGCGGGGGTATACGGCCTGGGATCCCACATCCCCGATGTTCCTTCGGGATGAGGGAAGCAGCTGCAGTTTAATCATTCCCTCTATATACTTGTCGTGGACGGGTGAGGCGTTGGACATGAAAACCCCCTTGCATCGGTCCCTCAAGGCCCTGAACAATCGCGCGATTGCCCTGCAAAAGCTGTTGGGAAATCGGTATGCCAAGCGCATTAACGTGTATTCGGGCATGGAGCAAGAGTACTTTTTGGTGCCCCTGGATATGGCCATGCACCGACCGGACCTCATGATTTGTGGCCGGACCTTATTTGGTGCGCCCCCGGTCAAAGGACAGTTAATGGAGGACCATTATTTTGGGTCCATTCGTCCTCGGGTGAGTGCGTTCATGACGGCGTTGGATGCGGAATTGTACCGATACGGTATTCCGGCAAAAACCAAACATAACGAAGTGGCGCCCAATCAATTTGAATTGGCGCCCTTGTATGAAGACATCAGTTTGGCGATTGATCATAACTTACAGATGATGGATGTTATGCGTCGTATTGCAGAAGAGCACGATTTTTTAATTTTGCATCACGAAAAACCCTTTGCCGGATTGAATGGATCGGGCAAACACATGAACTGGTCGATTGGGGACAATACGGGCACCAATTATTTGGAGCCTTCGCGATCGCCGTTGAAAAACATTGCGTTTTTAATGACATTGGGGGCCATTTTGTTGGGTGTTCACCGATTTTCGGGCTTGTTGCGTGCGGCAATATCGGATGCGGGTAATGAGCATCGCATGGGGTCGCATGAAGCCCCGCCGGCCATTTTGTCGATTTATATGGGGGATTATTTAACCGATATTTTGGATTCGATTGAACATGCCAAGCGCTTTACCGACAAAACCTTAAGTACGATTAATCATGGTATTGAGGGGTTGCCCAAAGTTATGAAAGATATTTCGGATCGCAATCGCACCTCGCCCATTGCCTTTACCGGCAACAAATTTGAGTTGCGGGCGCTAGGGGCTTCGGCCAATGGTGCAGATGCCGCCAAAGTCATGAACATGTTATGTGCCTACGGATACGATCAATTGATTCAACGATTGAGCCAAAAAAAAGGGGATGTCAAAAAGAACGCGCTAATGGTGTTAAAAGAGGTGTTAAAAGAGACCAAGGCCATCCGATTTGAAGGCAATAACTATTCAACAGACTGGCATGCCGAGGCCAAAAAGCGGCAATTGTTTATGGTGGACACGACCCCTCAAGCTTATGAATACAGTCGCAATGAGGCCTGTATTGAGCTGCATGAATCGTTAGAGGTATTAACCCGTCGTGAGGTAGAGTCTCGTGCGGATATTAAATTGGATGCGTATATAAACACCAAGGTGGTGGAGTATCGGGTGGCGATTGATATGGTCCGTCGTCACGTTATGCCTGCGATTATGAAGCACATGACCGACTTGGGCAATGCGTTTACCGCAGGGCGCGCGATGTCGTTTAATGCGATTAGTGTTCAAAACGATGCCCGGCTTTGCGACGAATTGTATTCAAAAATTCAGACGAAAATAACGTATTTACTAAATTTTATAAAATCTTGTGATGCCATAGACGACAAATTTGAACGTGCCCAGGATATGGCGACGAAGGGGGCGCAGTTACTGCAGTCGCTTCGGGATGACGTGGATATGGCGGAAACGGTTGTTGCGGCGGATCACTGGCCCTTTCCCACCTACGATGACTTGTTGTTATCGTTCTAATGCCATTCGGCATTTTTGATACCATCGGCCCTTCTTTTGGGCCGGTGGGATTACATGTCTAAAGCGTATTAACACCAAAAAAGCCACGCTAACGCAACACGCGCATCAGGTAGTCAATGGTAACATCGGATACACAAATCATATAGAGTAAGACGGCAAAATACGCAAAAGTCAGTTTTTTGTCATGGGGTTTGACTAAGGCAATGCCCATGGTGATTAATGCGTAGGCAAATCCCTGAATAGGTAGGATCACATAAATGCTAAAGAACAAAAAGAGCCCCCAGTGTTGCCATTGATAGGCCCATCGGCGTGGCATAAAAAACATCGTTGCAATAAAGGCCTCTAGCAATAAAACGTACCCGGATAATACGTAAGCAATGGGGCGAAACAAAGCCGGTCCGGGATTCAATACCATCGCCTTGGAGTGGGACATCATTTCGGATATGGATTGAATGTTTTCATTTATAATCGCAATAACATCTTCTTTAAAAAACATATCCATAAAAAAGAAGCGACTGTCGGTTAGTAATGTAAAGTAAAAAAAATCCCCGCTTAAATAAGTGGGATTCAGTTTTTGAATAACCGATAACGCCATACAGCCACCAATGAGCCCGGTTGCGGATAACTGAAGGGCCCTTTTGGGTGAGGGCATCCACAAGGAAATATAAATCGATAACATCCAATAGCCCCATAAAAACACGTGATTATCAATCACCTGCCAGTATAAAATAATCCATACCCAATAAATCCCGGTTAGGGGTCCCCACAGCCATTTGGATTGCCGAGAGTCCTGAAATAAAATGCCAATACTGGTCAAGCCAATGAGGGGAATAAATAAAACGGGTTGATTACGAATGATATGTTGAAAGTGGGTGAATATAAAAAAAATGGTTAACAACAACGATAGGTCGTAGGCCTTAATAAGATCAAATGATTGTTTTATAGTGCGTATTAGGGACATTGGTTATTTTTCATGCCGAATTTTTCGGAGTAATTTGGGGACGACAGACGCATCACGGGAATAAAACGCAATGTCAAATACTTGAATATCAATGGCATCAAACGGGGTGATAATATCGTTGGTAGAGGGGGATTCTCCCCCATCAATCATCCGCACCGAGGTGCCGTTGGACGCGGTCATATTTTGGGTGTATACCCACAATCCCTGGCTTAATGTCTTGGCAAGGGACTCCATTTTTCGATAGTTGGGGTAATGCATTATTCGTGACCAATCCCGTCCGTAATCAGATGGAGGAACCGCACATTCAAGCGCCCCTTTGTGTATCAAGTGAAGGTGGGCGTACCGGCGATTAATGGTTGAAAACATGCCAAAGCCACCCCCTTTCCACCGATTCAAATAATCAACGTTATACAAGTACATTTGATTCAGGGCCACCATGACCATCAGGGCAATCGGTAGCAATGCCGGCCATAACACCTTGAATATCAGGCGTTGTTTAGTCCAATAATGCATGAAGATACGGCACTATGTCGGTTTTAATGGGCATAATATAATTATGGTAGCCATGGGAATGGCATTCGTCAATAATCGCACGTCCAATGGTAATATTATGGGCCAATGTGGGTTCAAAATCGGCCGGAAATACCACATGATTGCGCTGGGTCCAGTATCGGTAACTGGCCGGGGTTAAAATGGGCGATATGCCAATGTGCCACTCGGTTTTCATATCTAATTTCAATAAAAATCGAGTTAAATTCAAATCAAATAGGGGTTGTGTGAATAGCCCAACCACGCCGGCGTCGATTTTGGCCTTGGCATAGGCGTATTCGTCGGTTAAGCGTTGGCGATAGGGGTCAAAACCCGCATAGAATTGCACCGTTGGTAGGGTGGTGCACAATCGGTTGAGGGTCGCTAGGTCCATATGCCGGTTCGGATCCCCATCCGACGCCGGATCCCCCGAAATAATCAATATTTTGGTAATGCCCGCTGCCTGCAATTGCTGGCACAGGGCCACCAAATCATCCGCCAAAAAATCATTGGCGCGAATATGGGGAATGGCTGGAATTGGTTGCTGGGCCAGTGCCATAGCCGCGGTGTAGCTCCGGTTGTCCACACGCATAATATCGGGAATATTAATGCCCGAAATACAGGGGAATGTCGACATGGCCCATTGGCTGGTGTGCTGCAGTGTGGATAAACACGATGGGATCAGTTCCAAATACATCATGATTGGCAACGCTCGCGATATCGTTGGCGAATGGTTTCGGTTATTTGATCCGCCGATAAGCCAATGTGGGCCTGCAATTCCGACACGCTACCGTGATCGATAAAGGTGTCGGGTATGGCAAAGGACACCCAATCCGATAGGGGTTTATTTAGGTGGCGACAGGCATTCAGTAGGCCATGGTAGGCGCCCCCCATTTGAGCCCCATCTTCCAAAACGCATACCAAGGCACCCGCCAATAGGGGTTCGATGGTGGCCATGTCCAAGGGCTTTACAAATCGCAGATTCACAACCGTTACGGACGCTCCCTCGGTTTGGGTTAGCGTGTCGGCAATACCAACCGCTGGCCAGGCAAAGTACCCAACGGCCAATAGCAGAATATCACAGGGGGTGGGGGCGGTTTTTAACAGCTGGCATTTGCCCCATTCAATGGGCGCAACCGACTGACCGTCTTGGGCAGGTACAGATCCCCTGGGGTAGCGTATGCTCACAATTTTTTGACTGGTTACGGCCCATTGCAGCATTTGACGCAGCTCGGTACCATCTTTTGGCGCACAAATCACCATATTGGGAATCAGGTTTAAGTAGCTGATATCAAATACCCCATGATGGGTGGGGCCGTCGGCGCCCACCAATCCGGCCCGATCAATCGCAAATACCATCGGCAAATTCTGCAAACAGACATCGTGAATCACCTGGTCAAACCCGCGTTGAAGAAAGGTTGAATAAATCGCCAGAACCGGACACAATCCCCCTACCGATAACCCTGCTGCAAACGTAACGGCATGCTCCTCGGCAATCCCCACATCGTAATACCGATCCGGAAAGGCGTTTTCGAAGGCGACCAGCCCACTCCCTTCACGCATGGCCGGTGTAATCACATGAACCCGGTCATTTGTAGCGGCAATGGCCACAATTTCCTCGCCAAAACACTGAGTGTAGGTGATGGCTGACGATTTTTTAGCGGTATTTGCCGATACCCCATGGTATTGAACGGGATTCGCTTCGGCAATGGCCAACCCCTTGCCTTTTTTGGTTATCACATGAATCATAATCGGACCATCAAAGGTTTTGGCATAATGCAACATGGCCGTTACCAACCGCAAATCATGACCGTCAATTGGGCCTAAGTATTTGAATCCAAATTCTTCAAACAGAACACCTGCCGGAACGTCCAGCAAGCCGCTTCGAAAATGCTTAAATACTTTATCAATCCGGCGCAGTAAGGGGGTCCCTATCGATGGAATATGGTTCAACATACCTTCAAATCGGGATTTTAACCCATCATAAAGCGACGTGCTTCGAATCGAGGTTATGTAATGCGCCATTGCCCCAACCGGAGGGGATATGGACATATCATTATCATTTAATATGCAAATAAAGTTGCCGGTTAAATCGCGAATGTTATTCAGGGCTTCGTAAGTCATGCCTCCCGATAATCCCCCATCCCCCAAAACGCATACCACGTGGCGGCGCGTCTTGGTGGCATTTCGGGCATGGGCAATCCCAATAGCGGCGGATAATGACGTTGAGGCATGCCCCGCACCAAAGCAATCGTGATCACTTTCGCTGCGTTTGGCAAATCCCGATAAGCCGTGCCATTGCTTAATGGTGTACATGTCCTGCAGGCGGCCCGTGAGCATTTTATGAACATACGTTTGGTGAGACGTATCCCATAAAAAGCAGTCCTCGGGGGTGTTAAACACCGTGTGCATGGCCAATGTGAGTTCAACAACCCCCAAATTGGATGCCAAATGCCCCCCAACAGCGTTTGTAACATCAATCAACCGCTCGCGAATTTCGGCGGCCAATGTCAACAGGTCATTGTACGATAGATGCTTTAAATCCTCGGGAAATTGTCGCGTGTCAAGCAGTCCAGTCATTCGTTGAGTATACTAAATATGGAGGTATTGATACAGACCCAAAGGTACCAGTATCCCAATACAAATACCAACAATAATTTGGGGGATGGTGTGACCAACATGCTCGTTTAAGGGGGGATCCATTGCCGGCAGCAGGCGATGGTTAATCACCGAGGCATGACGCCCGACGGCGTAGCGAATCCCACGGGCATCATAAATGACCACAAAGGCCACCACCGTGCCTATAAAAAAGAAGCTCGAATCAAATCCATGGCGCAACCCCATCGACATGGCAATCGCTGTGGTCAATGCCGCATGCGATGAGGGCATGCCCCCGGGACGGGTCAGGGATTGCCAATGCAGGCGTTTGTGGGATACCACCATGGTGGTTAATTTAATAATTTGAGAGGCAATCATGGCCATAATAGCGGCAATTAAGGGGAAAAATGCGGGCATAATGGGCATTATTGACTCCGACTGTATATATACGTCACGATGGTATGCAATTCAGACGTATTGAAGGGCAGTGCATCAATCAAGGCAATGAGTGTGGTGTAGTTATCGTGAGCCAATGCACGGGCGGCATCACATCCCAGCAATGTGACATAGGTTAATTTGTTTTGAGCGACATCTTTTCCAGCGCTTTTCCCCAATGCTTCGGTGGTTGACGTGGCATCGATAATATCATCGACTATTTGAAATAGCAGGCCAAACTGCGTGCCAATCGTCGTCAATTGCTGGCGAATAGCAGGGTCTTGGGTTTGGCAATAGGCGACCAATTCAAAGCAGGCACGCAACAAACGACCGGTTTTTAAGGCATGGATGGTGGCCAAGGTTTGTGCATCCATGCGGCCGTGATTGCGCAGATCCATGGCCTGGCCGCCCGCCATACCGTGAATGCCGCAAGCATTTGCCAGATGACGAATCACATACAAGCTGGTTTCAGCCGATACAACGCTGGGTAGGTCCCGCGCTAAATATTCAAAAGCAAAGGTATTCAAGGTGTCCCCCGCTAAAATGGCCATATCATTACCATAGACCACGTGGCAGGTGGGTTGGCCACGACGGAGGGTGTCATTATCCATATCGGGCAAATCATCGTGAATCAATGAATAGCAATGAATGCACTCAATCGCCGTACCAATAATAGCGGCTACAGCGGTGTGTTGGGTGAGGGCGTAATCCAGTGTCAGGCAAATGAGGGGGCGAATGCGTTTGCCCGGATTATAGATGCTGTGGGCAATGGCTTGGGCCAGTTGATCCCGTGCGTCGGCGGGTACAGAGATCGCCATTTGCTGCTTAAAATGGTCCAAAAAGTCCCCCAAATACCGATCCAATAGGGTGTTAAACGACGCGACTATGTCCATGCGTCAATACGTTTGCTGTAATCGGTTAATGTGTTCTGAAGCGCTTGAATATCGCGCGCGGCTTTTTCATATAGATCAATTTGGGCTTCAAAGTCGGTGTCCGGAGACGACAGTTCTTGAATGTAGGATTCAATAGTGGCCATTTGCGATTTAATTGACATGTACGACAACTCCTTTACACGTACCATCCGGCAAGCGTAGGGTAATCGTATCATTTTCACGAAGATGTTGAACAGAGCAAAGAGGTTTTTTTTGGTGCGTTACGTACGCATAGCCATTGCCAATGCGATTTAAGGGGTTTTTTTGATGCAGTTGTTCGGTTAATCGCCCCACCTGATGGCTGTACGTGTGCCATTGGTTCGTTATGTGGGTTTTGCCCCGTTGATTGAGTGCGGCAATTTGTGCAACAAGCTGATGACGGGTATTGGCAATGGATAGCCGAATACGCTGCAGTTGCTGCACATAATCCGATAGGCGTTGCGTGGAATGGCTGGCCAACCATTGAATCATCGCGGTGGGGGTTTCAAAATGCGCATTGGCGCATAAACAGGCCAGTGTGGTGTTGATTTCATGCCCAATACCGCAAATAATCGGCGTGGGGGTATCCAGAATGGCTGAGGCCACATCGTCCGAAAAAAAACAATCAAAATCATGGTCCGAGCCCCCGCCCCGGGATACGCAAATCAGGTCGGGATCATAAAGCCGTGCCGCAGCAATCGCCTCACAAAGGGCGCTGGGCGCTAATGCCCCTTGCACGGTTGATGGCACCAGCACCGTTTCAAAGGTATGCATGGTTTTTGATAAAATACTTTTAATATCGTGATACGCAGCGGAATCGGGGGCCGTGATGAGGACAATTTTTTCAATAATATCGGGAATATCATCCCGTACCTTAATCGCAAATTTGCCGGCATCGGCATAGGTCTGTAATTGCTGGGATCGACGCAATAAATGGTCGCCTCGGCCATGAATCGTCACCGATTCCCCCGAAAAAATCAGTTGCCCCTTGTATTTTAAATACCGATACGCACCGATAATATCGCAGTAATTGCCGGTAGCAATAACGGGAATGGATTTGTGGTGGGCATTGTATATAACGCAGGGAATATGGCACTGATTTTCCGATAATGTCAGGTACACATGTTGATTATGGGTGCTAACCTGTGTGACTTCACCATGAATACACAGCCGATTTAACTGCAATTGATGGTGAATAATATCCGCAAATAACGCGTTAAATTCCGATACACTAATCCGAAGATAATCCATTTTTTTAAGGCCTATCCAAAGGTATCCTCGGTTCCAGGTCCGCTGGGGGACTAACAGGCGGTGCGGGGTAATAACCGGAGTGCTTGGTGGCATGGGGGCGTCGATGAATCGCGTACACGCCCAACACCGGGTAATACGACCATGGAATATACCACTGAAGGGTTTGAATGGTATAGGTGCTCAGTTGGATGGATTTTTTATTCAAATATAGCTTTTGATTTAATTGAATGGATTCATTAATGGGAATGTCCATGGTTTCGGCGGTACCATTGAACAACCACTGAGCTGTGGGGGTGGGGGTAGACATGGTGATATCGGCAATAAAGTGACCGACCCCCAGTCGAATATCGGTGATGATTTTTTTGTGACGCATCCAAGTGGGATTCCATAGTATGGACAAATCATTATAATGGCCATGTATTTTGTCAATGAGGCGGTTGTCGATGGTGTGATGGAGTCGGCCGACCACTTTTTCATGGTGAGTGATCTGGCAGCCCAAATCATCCATTTGAATCGTGTGTGGCGCGCCATGGGTTGCTAACGAAAACAGCGCGGCATTGGCATCGTTTACCGTTAATTGCCAGTCGGTTGTCCGATTATTGACCAATAAGTGGTACAGCACCAATAATTCATACAGGCTGAATTGCAGGCTCAGTTGATGCAATACTTTATTGGAACGTATGCGTCGTTTTTGGCTGGACATTTGACGTTGAATATCGTTAACGGTATTAACAAAGCGGTGCCACCAAGCGGCGTTGTATTTTTGATAGGGTTTTTTTACAAATGGCTTAACCCATCGGGAATACATGGCATCTGGGCTGGATAAATCATCATCCGCCGGCGATCGTTTTTTAACCGAAATCGGTTTAGGGGGAAGGGGATCCAGTGACCCGTTAATAATCATCTATTGAGTATAGTATCGCAGACCATGCCATGTGTCAA
>JALQXX010000031.1 GCA_023262965.1 Candidatus Marinamargulisbacteria bacterium | reverse complement strand
CTATGGTGGGGGGGGAGTTAATCAATCCGTTAGAGGGAATGGATCTGCGGGGGGTAAAGCCTCCCGAAATCGCTACCCGACACGACGTGGTCTTTGTGTTTCGACCCACTGCGCCATCCCTGCTAACGGGGGATTCCCGCATGGTTGTGACCCCATCGGCATTGCCCAACTACTCATTTTGTCAGCTCATTCACCCCAAGCCGCGATTGGCGATGGCGGTATTATTGCAGCATTTTCATCCCCAAATTTCCGTCACCAACCATGCCATTGCGCCAACGGCGGTTATAGCGGACACCGCAGCGGTGGATGCGCCGGTATCGCTGGGGGATTATGTGTGTATTGGCGCGCGCACCCGTATTGGTGAAGGAACCCGCATTCATCCACAGGTTGTTATTGGTGCGGATTGTCATATTGGCAAGCATTGTGTGATTTACCCCCATGTCACAATCAACGATCGGTGTTCCATTGGGGATTACACCGTTATTCACGCCAATAGTAGCATTGGCACCGATGGCTTTAGCTACGAGTACGATGGCACCAACTGGGTTAAAATGCCTCAATTGGGTGGGGTTGTTATTCACGATCATGTTGATATTGGTAGCCATACTGCCGTCGATGCAGGGGGGTTATCGCCAACCATCATTGAAACGGGCGTTAAAATAGATAATCACGTCCATGTGGCGCACAATTGCCATATTCACGCGCGTGTGGTGATCGCCGGCGGGGTGATTATTGGGGGCAGCACCCAGATTGGTGAAGGGGTGATTATTGCCGGGGATGTTACCTTATCCGATCATATTTCCATTGCCCCAGGATCGGTTGTTTTGGGCCGATCGGGGGTTACCAAAAGCATTAAAACGGCCCAAACCGTTTCGGGGTATCCCGCCCAAGAGCATCGCACCGAGCTCAAGTATCAATCCTATTTGAAACGATTATTCCGATTGAACAATTAAGGGGATGTGGCTATACTACAGCTAGCGATGATTGTTCGATGTATGTTGTTGATAATGGTAACCACGGTGGTGGGTTGGTCCAGTCCGACCATAGTGGGACCGACGGGTCTGATTCGCATGCCCACGGCCGATTCAGTGGCGTACAAGCAGGTGGTTGTGGGCGCTTACTATTTGTCCGCCCCCGTTTTCCAAAAAGGGTCCGTTGTTTCAACCGAAAATCAGGGCCATTATATTGTTAATTTGGGCTCTTTTAAAGATTGGGAACTGGGCATTTTGGGGGGATCTTTTTTGGAAGAGGGTGTGTTGGTTAATGCCAAATACTTTCTGATGTCCAACAACGAAGAGTATCCATTATCTATAGCAGCGGGTGTTCAATCCATCGGATCGGCTACCGATTTATCCATGTATTTGGTCACATCCAAGCGATTTTCGGGCGGCTTACACGCTCATTTTGGATTTAACGCATTTGTGCAAAATAAACTAAATGCGGTAGCAATGTTGGGAGCATCGTATTTTTTAGAAGAAAATATGGCTTTTATGGTCGATGTAATTGGGGCAGATTCGGATCGTTACATGCTGAATGTAGGCGGGGAAATCGTTATTAATAACCATTTTGCCATACATGTCTATGGCCTGGATTTAGTGAACCCTTCCGATAAATCGGACACCGTTTATTCGATTGGTATATCCATGAATCGATATATTTAATCTTGACGGAATCTATGATAAGCTCAATACAGAAAGAGGCATGAATGAATAAAATTATTGAAGTTACTATAAAAAAAATGCGCGCCAATTACCAAGCAACCTGCGATATGTTTCCTGGTATTAAAGGCGTTGGTAAAACGAAGGATGCGGCGGTGGACAAACTATCCCTGGCCATTTCCACAGATGCTGCTAAAAAAATTCGTGTTTTAACCCGTCAATTGTTTGGTTCGAAGTCGTATTCCAGTGTGATCTTTGATCAATCGGGGGATGCGGATCAAGAAGTTCGTTGTTTCACCTTTCCCGGTAACGATGCCGCCGAATCCCACTCGCGTAATGTATATATTAAGTATCCTAACCTTGTTTTTAGTGGAGATGTGGTTGAAAACGGCCCCTGTGTTCACGCAGATGAGTCCGTTTTGTCGGAGGATCGGTATTCGCTTGACGATATGTTTGATATTCGTTCCTACATACACAAGCATTCTGTGGAATCGGATTCAATTATTTTTGGATTTCCGCTTAATTTTAACTAATGGCAGCGTTTCCAATTTCCACAATTCGGCATAGTGCGGCACATGTATTGGCACAAGCTGTCCAGGTATTGTTTCCTCAGGTAAAATTAGCAATTGGTCCAGCGATTGATACGGGATTTTATTATGATTTTGAATTGGACCAGCCCTTGGTTGAATCGGATTTGGCGCGTATTCAGGTAGAAATAGACCGTATTATTTCAGAAAATCAACCCTTTGCTTCCTATACCATGGCGGCAGATGCCGCAATCACCTATTTTTCGGAACGCCAGCAGCCATACAAGGTGGCGATTATTGAGGATTTGAAGGTAAGTGAGGTCTCGATTTATGAGAACGGGCCGTTTGTGGATTTGTGTCGGGGTCCGCATGTGAACCATACCGGCCAAATTGGTGCGGTGGCATTGGTGAATGTATCGGGCGCGTATTGGCGGGGGTCTGAAAAAAACACGATGCTTCAGCGGGTGTATGGCACCGCATTTTCAACCAAAAAAGAATTAAAGCAGTATTTACAGCAGCGTGAAGAAGCCAAAAAACGCGATCATCGGGTATTGGGCAAGGCCTTGCAGCTGTTTAGTATTAACGATCAGGTGGGAAGTGGTTTGGTACTGTGGCATCCGAAAGGGGCTGCGGTGCGGCATGTCATTGAGACCTATTGGCGAAATACCCATTTGCGAAGTGGGTATCAGTTGGTGCATTCGCCGCACATTGGTCGGGAGGATTTATGGAAAACCAGTGGTCATTTGGATTTTTATGAGGATAGCATGTTTTCAGCTATTGAGATTGATCATACGGCGTATTATCCCAAGCCCATGAATTGCCCATTTCATATTGCAATTTATCAACAGCAGCAGGTATCGTATCGGGATTTACCCATTCGGTATGCGGAATTGGGAACGGTGTATCGATACGAGCGGTCGGGGGTGTTGCACGGGTTAATGCGTGTGCGCGGGTTTACCCAAGATGATGCCCATATTTTTTGTTCTCAGGAGCAGGTTCAATCCGAGGTGGTTCGGGCGTTGAATTTTAGTCTCGACATGCTGGGAACCTTTGGGTTTACCGATTATGCGGTGTATGTGTCCACAAAACCGGCTGAAAAATATGTGGGGAATGCGGCCGATTGGTTGGTTGCTGAGTCCGCCTTAAAAGACGCCGTAACGCAGCGTGGCTTGCCATTTGAAATTGACGCGGGTGGCGGGGCCTTTTACGGGCCAAAAATTGATATTAAAATCAAAGACGCGATTGGCCGGTATTGGCAGTGCTCAACCATTCAGTTTGATTTCAATTTGCCTACCAAATTTGATATGCACTACATTAACGATCAGGGTGAAAAAAAACGCCCTTACATGATCCATCGTGCCTTATTGGGATCGATTGAGCGATTTTTTGGCATATTGGTGGAGCATTATGCCGGTAAATTTCCAGTATGGTTGGCCCCCATACAGGTACGATTGATCCCCTTAACCGAATCGGCACGACGCTGGGCCGCAGACGCCTGCCAAACAATAATACAGAACGATCTGCGGGCAGATGTCGATGCGTCATCCGACACCTTGGGCTACAAAATTCGAAAAGCCCAGCTCGAAAAAATTCCTATCGTAGGGATCATCGGTGAGAATGAATTACAGAATCAAAAAATCACATTGCGCTTTAGGGACGTATCCAAACAATCGATAGTCTCATTAAGCGAATTGATTCAACGCATTCAAGACAATACTATAGGAGGACTCTAATCATAAAAAAATACATTAAAAATCATAATATTAAAGCTAAAGAAGTGCGAATTATCACAGCTGAAGGCAGTCAACTGGGTGTGCTCCCCATTGATAAAGCCATTTCAATGGCGAAGGATCAGAAAATGGATCTATTGTTGGTATCGGATCAAGCGGATCCGCCGGTATGCAAAATTGTGGACTTTGGCCAATTTCGGTATCAGCAACAAAAGAAAGAGCGAATCGCCAAAAAAAATACCAAGGCTCAGGTGATTAAAGAATTGAAATTAACCCCCAAGATTTCAGATCATGATTATCAGGTGCGTTTAAAAGGGGGGATTAAATTTTTGCAGAAAGGGTATTTGATTAAGATATCGGTATTTTTTAAAGGGCGTGAGATGGCCCACATGGATATTGGTAGAGATTTATTGGACCGGTATAAAGAGGATATAAAAACCTACGGTGATGTAACAACCCCATTGACACAAGGGCACCGGGCATTATATTTTATTATTAATCCGAAATAAGGACACGGAAACATTATGAAAAAATTTAAACAAAAAACAAACAGTTCAGCAAAAAAACGATTTAAGATAACCGGTAGCGGTAAGATTATGCGTCGAAAAACCGGTATGCGCCACTTATTGTCGCATCGGTCTGCCCGAACCAAAATTGGTAAGCGCGGCGATGTTGAGGTCTCATCAGCGAGTAAAGACAATCTTCGTGTGTTGTTGCCGGGGTTATAGTAGAAAGGAGTTTATATGTCTCGTGTAAAAAGAGGAAATGTTGCCAGAAAGCGGCGCAAAAAAATATTAGGGTTAGCGAAGGGTTTTCGGGCATCGTTATCGGTACTGTTTCGTCAGGCAAAGCCGGCGGTATATCGAGCGCTGTCGTACCAGTATCGGGACCGACGTCGGCGCAAGCGTGATTTTCGTCGATTGTGGATTGCGCGTATCAATGGGGCACTATTTGGATCGGATTTAAATTATTCCACATTCATACATCTACTAAGCAAAAAAGAGATCAAATTGAACCGAAAAATGATCAGTGAAATTGCAATTAAATCACCGGAGGCGTTTCAGGAATTGGTTGCGTTGGTTCGATCATAAGGGGTCTCGTATGATTGAAATGCACTTAGGGGGGCTGGGATTTGATCCCAAAAACATGTCTCCAATTGTATTATTGAGGGATGCTGAGGAGCGGAACTTTTTACCCATTTGGATTGGTATGTTTGAAGCGGCCGCGATTGCAATGGAATTGCAGGATTTTAAACCGCCGCGTCCAATGACTCACGACCTATTGATTACATTTGCCGAGAACTTTAATGCGACTTTCGAACGTATTATCATCAACGAAATTAATGACAATACATTTTATGCGATCATTGATTTGGTGCAAGAAGATACAAAGAAAAAAATTCGTATTGACGCTCGTCCATCAGACGCTATTGCCGTAGCTGTCCGTGTTCAATCCCCTATTTTTGTATCGGAGTCCGTTATGATGACGGCTAAAATGGTAAACGCGGAAAAAGATGAAAAAGAGACCGAGAAATTCAACAGTTTTATTGATAATATAAAGCCAGAGGATTTTTCGAAATACTTTGATTCCCGATAGGTTTTAGGATAAACTGGCTCCTATGAAAAATGTACAAAACACAATTATTTTAGGGGCTATTTTGGGCGTATTGGCGGGTGTTTTTGCGCCAGACTATAATCATGTGTACGCATTTCTTGGAAAAGCATTTATTACAACCTTAAAGTATTTGGTTGTGCCCTTGGTTTTTTCATCGTTAATTACGGGAATTATTAGTTTGGGGAGTGTATCGATGTTGCGTCAAATGGGGGGAAAAACCCTCATTTATTTTTTAATAACAACGACAATCGCGGCGGTATTGGGGTTAACGTTGGCGTTAGTTATAGAGCCTGGCAATGGATTTGTGATGCATGCGGCAGCGGATTCGGCCGTACAATCGCCGATGTCAATTTCCGAGATGATCGCTCAAATTATTCCGTCGGATTTTGTAGGGTTTATGTCCGGGCAGAACATGTTGTTTTTGATTATTGTGTCGATATTGATTGGGATATTGATTGTATCATTTGGGAATCACATAACGTTTCCTTTGGATGAATTTTTTGAGGGAGTTAATGATTTTATGATGGTGGTGACCCGTTGGGTGATCGCATTTTCACCGGTGGGCATTTTTGGTTTGGTGGGGCAATTGATTGTTACAACGGGGGCCGCAGCGATTATTCCATTGATTAAATATATGGGAGTGGTTCTGTTGGGGTTAGTCATTTATGCGGGGATTGTTATTCCGGCGATCTTACTATTTTTTGTTCGGTGTTCGCCAATAGCCGTGGCAAGAGATGTATTTCCATCGTTAATGACGGGGTTTACAACGGCGAGTTCCGCTGCAGCTTTGCCGATTTTAATGACGGATGTGCAAAAAAAATTGAAAATACCCAATAAGGTTGCGAGTTTTGTGTTGCCACTAGGGATTACCATTAATATGGACGGTACAGCGTTGTTTCAATGTGTTGCAACGGTGTTTATTGCGGAAATATATGGTGTTGCGTTGCCATTTACGTCATTGGTGACCATTGTGGTGATTGCTATTTTTGCATCGATTGGGGCTGCCGCTGTTCCCAGTGCCGGAATTATTACCTTAGCTATGATTCTGAGTGCAGTAGGGATACCGATTGAAGGCACCGGAATTATTATGGGTGTGGATCGGCTCCTCGATATGTGCCGCACCTCCGTGAATTTGTGGAGCAATACTGCAGCGGCGGGGGTTGTAACCAGGTGGTGTGGCAAAAACGCTTTCGAGGATGGGGGGGGGGAATTTTCCAACTAGCTGCGTTAAGTGGCTTGCTCCGATCCTCATTTACTAGAGTAAACTACGGTTCTCACAACCCACGTGCCTAGCTATTTGAAAAATTCCCTCCCCCCCCTTACCCAGCGCGTATAATGAGTGTCTCACTCAGCTCCTGACAATTATCCCCTTCCCAACATTGCCACACTTACTCACCCATCCACTCCCACCGTGTTACGGGTGATCGATGCCATTTTTGTATCCCAATTTATCTTGTTGATGGGCCAATCGCTTTTGCTTGTCTCGCTCAAATACATATTTCCAAATATGCTCCTGCGGATGCGATTGAATCCGCAATGCCAATGCCTCATACGTTAATGCGTTCGGATGCATCCACCCATTACTTCCCACGACCTCACAGCATTTATCCCCAATAATGAAGATCGGAATTAATATGGAATGACGACGCATAAACTCAATGACCCACGTGTTCGTCCAATGATACGACAATAGCCCAACCGCATAATTCGGGTCCACCGTGTTCACAATATCGCGAATATCTGTCGCATACACATTACTCGAATGCGTATCGCAAAAAGTCCGAATCCGCCAATCTTTTTTTAAACAATAAATAAATAACTTCACTATACTAAATTTATATAATTATTTTTATAAATGCAATGATTTTTTTGCCGTTGCAAGGGGGTCGTATTGCTATGGACATGCTCTCAAAATAATTTTATACTAATATTATGACACAAACTATAGCTCATACGCGTTTTGATTTTCCGTCATTATCTCTGTATAGACGTGGAAAAGTTCGTGATGTGTTTGATTTTGGGGATAATCTATTGATTGTTTCTTCAGATCGTGTTTCAGCTTTCGATGAAATTATTGATTCAGGTATTCCAAATAAAGGGCATTTGCTAACAAAGATGAGCGCCTTTTGGTTTGGTTGGCTGCCCTATGCCCATCATCTTATTTCAACCGATGTGGCTGATTTCCCTAAAGAAACACGGCCCTATCATGCCATTATGGCCGGACGTAGTATGCTGGTTAAAAAAACCAAATTAATTCCCATTGAATGTGTCGTTCGTGGGTATCTAAGTGGGTCCGGGTGGCAGGATTATCAACGCACCGGTCACGTATGCGGTCATACATTGCCCAAAGGCCTTTCCTTGGCCCAACAGCTTGAAACCCCGCTGTTTACCCCCGCATCCAAATCGTTTGATGGCCATGATGAAAATATTACTATTGCCAATATGGCCGATCGTATTGGTAAAGAGCGTACCCAACAACTAGAGGCAATAAGTTTGGCCATTTATAATCAAGCTGCGGCATATGCATTGGATCGTGGAATTATTATTGCCGATACCAAATTTGAATTTGGTTTATTGGATGACGCCATTATTGTGATTGATGAAGTGCTGACCCCCGATTCGTCACGGTTTTGGCCGAAAGATCAGGTGCAATTGGGCCAATCCCCCCCCAGTTTTGATAAGCAAATTATTCGCGATTATATTTCATCAACCCACTGGGATCACCAATCACCCATTCCGTCCCTTCCCGATTCGATTATTGCCAAAACAGCGGCTCAGTATGAGGCCATTTACCAGCGTCTGGCCGGTCCCTCACACGGTGCGTGACAATCTTTTTTAAAGTATCTTGTTACATCGGTAACCTTTTGATACAACGTTAATATGAATTCTTTTTCAGTTCTTCCATCCACTATAATTGATGCTTATGCCACACTCCTTGTGGATTATTGCTGCAATATCCAAAAAAATGATCGTGTTTTGTTGCGCTCCACCTATTTGGCCGAACCCCTTTTACTGGCTTGCCAAAAACACATTTTGCTCAGAGGCGCTCATTGCGAATGGGATATTGCCATACATGGCGAAAGACAGCAGTGGTACAATTACGCAACAGACAATGTGCTCCAAACCGTATCGCCCATAGATGACTATATCTCACGCACAATTACCAAATTAATTACCATACGGGCACCCTTTGAATTATTCGAACTGGCCGCTGTTCCCGACGATCGTATTGCCATGGCCCAAGCCTCGCGTAAATCCATAAAATCCCTCACCATGAAACGTGGTCAGTCGGGCGATTTGCATTGGGTTATTTGCAATTACCCCACCGTAGCCTTGGCTCAGGCGGCCGCCATGTCCCTAAATGAATACGCCCATTTTGTGGCTCAAGCATGTTTTTTAACCGATGCAGATCCTGCGCAACAGTGGCGGGAACTGTCCCGACGGCAGGCGGCTTATGTGGATCGGTTCAATCGTGGGAAGACCATTCGATTTGAGGCCCCTCATGTGGCCATTTCGTGTGGCATCGCCGGTCGACGCTGGATTAACTCTGACGGTAAACGCAATATGCCATCGGGTGAGATTTTTACCTCCCCCATAGAGAATTCCGTCAATGGAACCATTACATTCACCCATCCATCGCTACTATTTGGCGAGGTTATTCAAAACCTAACCCTCACAATGCAAGATGGGGTGGTGACACAGTGGCAATCCGATACCGGCCAGGCATTATTGGAGCGCTTGTTCGCTATCGATGGTGCCAATCGCTTGGGTGAAATTGCCGTGGGTACCAATCATGCCATTCAACGGGCAACCCTTAATACGCTCTTTGATGAAAAAATTGGCGGCACCATTCATATGGCTGTTGGGGCCTCCTATCCCGAAACGGGTGGGACCAATCAATCCGGTATTCATCACGATTTTATTACCCAATTCAATACCAAATCGGCTATTTATTTGGATGATGATTTGGTCTACAAAGACGGTCAATTTTGTATAAACACAGAGGACAGTAACGTTTAGAAATGGTACCGGTTTTCTAAAGTTATCGCCCTCTGCAAAAACTCCCACTTTTTTTAATTAAATAAGGATGCCAATCATTTTTAAGACCCAAGAGCTCGCTTCTGCGTTTAGAACACAGTGATGGGTAGCTTAAATTGTGCTCTAACACACACTGAATTAAAAATTACTTCAAATTAAGAATGAGGGGGTTTTCTGCAAGAATAAAATGTATTAAATCCAATTTTGAATTGTATTTTTTGATATGTTCAACCGAAAGGGGACTATAGCTGGTCGGTTGGCGATATTTTAGGTACACTGATTGGGTATGGCAACAATTGTATTGGTTGATCCACAAATTCCACAAAATACCGGAACCATTGCGCGATTGTGTGCAGCTACGGGTACCCCCTTAGTATTGGTGGGCACGTTGGGTTTTTCGTTATCCGATAAATATTTAAAGCGAGCGGGTTTGGATTATTGGGACGAAGTGCAATGGCGCCATGAGCCCGATACCGCGCATTTTTTTGATGACATAGCGTCAACCGCGTCCATGTGGTTTTTTTCGAGTAGGGCCACAATGGCTTACACGGATGTGGCCTATCCACCCAATTCGTATATGATATTTGGTTCCGAAACGGATGGCTTGCCGGCTTGGATTAAAGATCGATTTATGGATCGGTTGGTGACAATTCCCATGGTGAACAAACGGGTTCGCAGTTTAAATTTGGCCAATGCGGTTAGTGTGGGCTTGTATGAAGTGATTCGTCAGCAGGGCTTGGCTTTGGCGGAAGGGGCAGCGGTTTGATGGCGGGGATTCCCATAACCGTTATTCCTGGCGACGGAATTGGTGTGGATGTAACATCATCGGCGTGTGCCATTATGCAGGCGGCTAAGGCCCCGGTTACCTGGGACATGCATGAAGCTGGCGAAGCCTCGTTTAAAAAGGGCATCGCTACAGGCGTTCCCGAATCAACACTAGCGGCCATACGGCGTAGCAAGGCGGTGTTAAAAGGGCCATTGACCACGCCTATTGGTGTTGGTGAGCGCAGTGCCAATGTGTTTTTGCGTAAAACATTCGGATTGTTTGCCAATATTCGCCCGGTTAAACAATATCCGGGTATTCCATCGGTGTATAGTAACCAGCCCATTGATTTGGTGGTTATTCGTGAGAATATTGAGGATCTATATGCCGGCATTGAGTATTACCATCAGCCGGGTATTGCCCAGTCCATTAAATTGATTAGTCAATATGGGTGTGATTACATTAATGCGTTTGCTTTTGCATATGCGTGTGCAACCGGGCGAAACAGTCTTCATTGTGCCACAAAAGCCAACATATTAAAGGCCACAGAAGGCTTAATGAAGCGTTCATTTGAGCATCAATCGGCCCAGTATCCCCACATTGTGCCCAAGCACATGATTATTGATAATTGCGCGCATCAATTGGTCATGAATCCGTCCCAATTTGAGATGATTGTAACCACCAATATGAACGGTGATATTATCAGTGACTTGACCTCCGGACTGGTGGGGGGGCTGGGTATTGCGCCATCGGCCAATATTGGGGATGGGGTGGCGTTATTTGAAGCGGTTCATGGAGCGGCGCCCGATATTGCGGGATGCAATCGCGCCAATCCAACGGCAATGATTCTGTCCGCGGTCATGATGTTGCATTATTTGGGCTGCCACAAGGAAGCCGATGCCATTGAGCATGCATTGGTCACAACGTTTAGTCAAGGTCAGTTTACCCAGGATATTAATCCGCAAAGTGGGTTATCGACAACCGCATTTACCCAGGCCATTATCGCTAATTTGGGAAAAACCCTTCCCGGGTTTAAGCCATCTCGATTCGAGCCCGTTTCGGTGTCCGTGACCCCACCCCCAATCACAACCGGCGTTTGTAAAGGCGTGGATGTGGTTATTATATCCGATCAGCCATGGTCAGCCTTGCAGGCATTGCTAGAGCCGATTGGGCGGGATGCCGGGTTTGGGGCACTTCAACTATCCAATCGTGGACAAGCGATTGCATCAAACCATGCGCCCTTAGTCTTGTCGCAATGGTATGGCCGGTTTACCGTGCCGGGCGGATCGGTGACCAATGAGCAGATTCTGGCCTTACTTGCGGGGTTGTCGCCGGTTGTTGATTGGGTGGATGCCACCAAATATATGGACTTCTCTTAAGACGATTTACAGGTATTTTAGCAGGATTTTAATTTGGTCTTCGATGGTGTCCATTTGGGCCAACTTGGGGGCATGGGCCATAAAGACACGTTTAATTTCATCTTTTTGATAGCCGAGCTGGCGTAATGCCATGACAATGTCATCGGTATCCGGTTGGGTATCGGTAGAGGGGGATGCCGGTGGACTCGGTGTGTTGGATGTGGATGGTGGGGCGATTTCCAGACATTTTTCTTTTAGGTCAATAATCATTCGTTCGGCTGTTTTTTTGCCGATACCGGGGACTTGGGTAATGAGCATAATATTTCCGGTTTGGATGGCGTGAACCAAATCCGCAATACGTATGTTGGCAATAATGCCCAAGGCCACTTTCGGCCCAATACCAGACACGGATAAAAGCATGGTAAAGGCACGGCGTTCTTCCGACGATTCAAATCCGTAAAGCGTATGGGCATCTTCACGAACGTGGTAGTGAACAGTAATGGTTTGGGTGCTGTGAAGGGGCCAGGCATTTTTTGCGGCGGGGGTGCGATGGACCCAATACCCAATGCCATGAACATCAATAACCGTTGTGTCTGCGATGTGTTGATGAATGGTGCCGGTTAATGAATAAATCATGGCTTATAGTGTAGCGAAGATGTGTGATAATGACAAATGGCTACAGCAAGGGCATCGGCCACATCATCGGGCTGGGGTACACGTGTCAAACGCAACAATTCTTTGGTCATAAATTGCACCTGTTTTTTATCGGCCCCACCAAATCCCAATACGGCTTGTTTAACTTGCGTCGGGGTGTAATCAAAAGCGGGAATCCCGTATTCTTCTAAGGTGCATAAAATAACGCCACGGGCTTGACTTACGGCCATAGCGGTTTTGGTATTTCGACTAAAAAATAATCGTTCGATACCGCAACAAACGGGGGCATGTGTTTGAAGAATCGATTGCAGATGCGTTCGGATTGTAAGCAATCGTTCCCCCATGGATAGGGTGGCTGGGGTGGTAATCGCCCCGTAACTGACGGGCTGGGGGTTTCGGGAGCTGCAATCAATAATCCCAAACCCCACAATAGCTAAACCGGGATCAATGCCAATAATTCTCATAGTGGCTAGTGTACGCGTTATTGGGTACAATGTCAGTATGTTATGGTTTGGCATGGTTGGTCGAAACGGTTCCGGTAAGTCATCGGTATGTGAATATCTTCAAAAAAAAGGGTTTTATTCCGTGTCGTTGTCGGACGTTGTTCGGTATCATGCGCACAAACAAAACCGTCCCGATGATCGGGATACGCTGACCCAATTGGCCAATGCATTAAAAAAGGAACGTGGTTGTGATTATCTGGCCATCGCTTCATTGGCCCATGCTTCGGGGCATGCTCGCGTGGTATTTGATAGTATTCGTCATCCCGCAGAAGTCCAGGCCCTTACCAATCGGGGTGTGGTAATGGTGGGGATCGATGCATCGCTGGCGCAGTGTTATGAGCGCATTCAATCGCGTGGTAAGGGCACGGATGGGGTGAGTTTTGAGGCATTTAAACAACAAGATGCCTATGAGATGTCGGGGGCAAGTTATGGGCAACACATTAGCACCTGTTTGGATTTGTGCGATGTGCGCATTACCAATAACGGGACGTTAACCGATTTATTTGATTGTATTGATGCCATTATTGAGGAGGCCAACAGTGGAAAATAATCAGCGCCTGGTTGTTGAGGGAGGGTATCCGCTACTGGGCACTACCCGGGTATCTGGGGCAAAAAATGCCGCATTGCCCATTTTAGCGGCCTGTATTTTAACCACTGGCGATTTTCGTATTGCCAACATTCCTCCGTTAATGGATATCAAAGTCATGATAAAAATGCTAAATGCCTTGGGTGTTCGTGCGGAATATTTGGCAAACGACCAGGTGGTTATTCGCAATAATCGAAAAATACGTCATATTGCGCCCTACGAATTGGTGACGGCCATGCGGGCCTCTTTTTTTGTGGCGGGTCCTATTTTAGCGCGCACCGGATTTGCCAAAGTACCGCTTCCGGGGGGCTGTGCGATTGGTATTCGACCATTGGATATTCATATTAATGGCTTTAAGGCGATGGGAGTAGATATTAATATTGAGCATGGGTTTGTTCAAATGACCGCCAAATCGTTAAGGGGGGCGCGTATTTATTTGGATTTTCCGAGTGTAGGGGCTACCGAAAATATCATGATGGCGGCAACCTTGGCCGATGGCACAACCATTATTGAGAATGCGGCCCAAGAACCAGAAATTGATGATTTGGCCAATTTTTTAATTCAGGCGGGAGCGTGTATTGAGGGGGCAGGCTCGTCGACGATTACGATTCAGGGGGTATCCCGATTGGTTGGTCGGGACTATGCGGTGATTCCCGATCGTGTTGAGGTGGGCACATTAATGATTGCTGCCGCGGTGACCCGGGGGGATGTCTGCATTAAAGGGGCGGTTCCGGATCATATTGAGCCCATTATTCGAAAATTGAAAGATGCTGGGGTTGGTGTGGATGTGACCCCCACGGATATCCGAGTAGTGGGGTCCGATACCATTACCAGTGTGGATATTGAGACAATGCCTTTTCCGGGATTTCCCACCGATATGCAGGCACAATTTATGGCATTGCTGTCTATTGCCAGGGGGATAGGTATTGTTACGGAGCGTATTTTTGAGAACCGGTTTATGCACGTTAGCGAACTCATGCGATTGGGGGCCGATATTCGTGTGGATCAGCGCCAAGCGATTGTTAAGGGGGTTCCCCAGCTTTGGGGAGCGGAGGTAAAAATCACCGATTTGCGTGCGGGTGCGGCACTGATTATTGCGGGGTTGGTGGCAAATGGTCAAACCCGAATCTATGGATTGGATCATCTGCGTCGCGGGTACTATGAGCTGCCGCAAAAATTGGAGCGTTTAGGGGCTCGGATTCATTTAATCTAATGGGGCGCGTTTATTGGCGTATTGCGGCACTTATTTCGGTGGGTGTTTATGGGGTGTTGGTGGGTTCCGGCATGGCTTATTTGCAGGGGGTTTTTGTGCCGGAGGGGGTTTATTATGGGGTGTGGGGTGCGCTTGTGGGGGAATTTTTACTGCAATGGTGGGTACCGGCGGATCAGCGGATGGGGTATGTACAACGGGGAATGGCAGTTCTTGCGGCTGGGTTTTTGGTGAATGCGTATGGAGGATGGGGGGTATCGGGCGCGTCTATTGGGTGGTTAGGGGGAATTGCGGTAACCCGGTTGGGGCATATGGGGGTGCTTTTAGCCCCACTACGATCAAAGCCGACGCAGCTTTTTGTAGCGGGTTTTGGGGTGATTATTGTGGGAGGGGCCTTATTGCTCATGTTGCCGATTGCGCATCATCAGGAGATATCATTTATGGATGCGGTGTTCACAGCGGCCTCGGCGGTGTGTGTAACGGGGTTGACTGTGGTGGAGGTAAGCCAGGCCTTTTCCTGGGTGGGGCAGGTTATTATTTTGGGGCTCATTCAAATTGGCGGTTTGGGGATTATGACCTTTTATGCCTTGGTCACCATGGTGATTCATCACCGTGTATTTAGCTACGAATCACAGGCGTTTCAGCGGGGGTGGTCCACCGAAAGTGCCAAAGAAACCTTTGGCGTTTTGCGCACCATATTTAGTGTGACGCTTGGGGTGGAATGTTTGGGGGCGGCGGTCATTTATACGGGGTTACCGGACACAGTGGAGGGTACAATAACTCGGATTTTTTACGCTATTTTTCATTCGGTATCTGCATTTTGCAATGCGGGATTTTCGTTGTTTCCCAATAGTTTGGGGGTGTTTTCCGGGCAACCGGTTGTGTTGATTGCCATTAGTTGTTTAATTATTGTGGGGGGGATTGGGTTTCCGGCCATGATGGATGGGTACCATCGGTTTATTGTGCGGGATCGGCGGCGACTCAAGTTGCAAACCCGATTGGCGGTAACCATCAGTTGGGTAGCGATTGTTGGGGGATGGGCGGCATTGTATGGTTTGGCAATTATGGATGGCATACCAAGCGGTATGGGGGCGTGGTTTCACGCAATATCGGCGCGTACGGCGGGGTTTTCGATGATGGATATGGGGTCGTATTCAGGGGCGGCATTATGGCTGATTATGGTATTGATGGTTGTAGGGGCGTCGCCCGGGTCCACGGGTGGGGGTATCAAAACAACCACACTGGGGGTATTACTGGTCGCTCTTATGGCCACGGTACGCGGGCATGATTGCATTCACGTGTTCGATCGTGATATTGCCCACCGAACCGTACTCAAGGCCTTATCCATATTTTTAATGGCCTGCGGGATTATTTCGCTGGGGTTTTGGGTGCTGCTTGTCACCGAAACGGCGCCAGCGTTTTCGTTGTTATTTGAGACGATATCCGCATTTGCTACGGTGGGGTTTTCGCTGGGCGTGACACCGGAGCTATCGTCCACGGGTAAAGTAGTGGTTATTCTGCTGATGTTTTTGGGGCGGGTAGGCCCGCTAACACTGGCGGTGTCGTTAACCAAGCGGCCCAAGCCCGCTAAATACACCCTGCCAACCGAGTCGTTGTTGTTGGGGTAGTAAACTGGGTTACGACAGTGGGACCCCCCAACAAGTAATGTACGTCGTGCATTTATCCGGTTCAATACTAAACTGAGCTACGAAAGTGTTACAGCTCAAAAAGCAATAGGCAC
>JALQXX010000002.1 GCA_023262965.1 Candidatus Marinamargulisbacteria bacterium | reverse complement strand
ATCGTGCAATTGTGTCCAATATGCGTATTGGTCAGAAGCATGTTGTTGGACCCAATGCGTGTGGCCTCCTGCGGACCCGTCGCGCGATTAATGGTCACGTATTCCCGAATCTGATTGTTGTCCCCCATAATAACGTACGAAAATTCGCCATGGTATTTGATGTCTTGCGGGGGGGACCCCACCACCGCACCGTACTCCAGGTGATTGTTCTTGCCAATTTGGCACCACTTGTCCACCATCACGTGGGCACGTAAGTGGGTACCATCCCCAATCTGGACCCCTTCATTGACAATGCAGTAGGGCCCAATGTGCACCCCCTGCCCCAAAATAACCGAAGCATGCACCGATGCCGTTGGGTGAATAAAGGTGCCCGATGTAGCGGCATTCGAACAGCGTACCGAAAAGCGCATGTGACTGCAGACCACCCCATCCACATAACCGGTGGATTCGTATTGCACCTCATCCTCTGTTGTATCGGTAACATAGGTCTCAATTCGCAATTGATCGCCCGGAAATACCGGTTGACTGGACGAAAACGCCGTTACCTGACCCAGTTGAAACCGCCGGGCATCCAAGTGATTATCGTGAATAACGTACAATAACCCCGATTGAATGTGCCCATCCATGAGTGCCGAATGGGGTAAGTGCTGGCCAATCGACTGCCGATCCATAGAACGATCCGTTATGGTAACGTTTTTTAAAACCACAATGTGAGACCCCACATCAATGCCTATAATTTTATCGATGGCCACATACGGAACCAATGCCTGTAATTTTTCGAGTAAATGCTTCATATAATCCTTAATAGTAATGAAGTTTTATGGGTTGCACAATCCGCGATTTATTGAGGGATCTATCCGCGATTTACGGGGGCATCTATGATAAACTGATGGGTATGGTATCTGCCGAACCCCTCATTGCCGTTCATGGTGTCCCCACTATGGCCGCGGCTATGGACTGGATTCAATCGCAGCCCCCCCGAACCATTGTTTTATCCCTACTGCCTCTGGACGATGTTCCGGAATTGGTCCCCATTCACAGCTATCTGGGAACGGACACGGCGGATCGTATTGCAAACGTCTGGGGGTTGTACACCCACCTGGCGAACCAGGCCCCCGACGAATACAGCCCCAAGGCCTGTTTGGACCTGTGTCGCGGCTTATTAACCGCATCCCCCACCCCCCTTATGTACACCATTCCCTGGCTGACCCAAGCCCTATCGGACTACGAGGATGCCCTCACTAACCATCGCCAAAAACGGGCCGCTCGCGTAGCGGATTTGGTTATGTGGCTCAATCATCATGCGGACCGAGTGGTGGTGTGGGGATGGGATCCCTTATGGCTAACCGACATGCCCGCCATTATTCGGGACATAACCGGCAGCGTCCACTGGTTATTGCCGGATTATGCCCCCAGCACCCGATCCCTGGCGTCATTAACCCTAACACCACCCCCCGAAACCCCCATCGACGTTAGCCACCATCGTCTGCAGTTATTTGCCGATACCGAACAGGAAATAACCACCGTATTGGACCACATCCGCAGCCGATCCGGACAGACCGTTCTTGTGGTTCCGGATCCGGAAATGCTCACCACCCTGATCCCCATTGCTTCTCGGATGGGTCTGCGGTTGGCGGCGGATCGGCCCATTCGGCTCACGGACACGTATTTGGGGCAATTGGTGTCGGCGATTATGGGATTTTGGGAAACCCCCGCGCTAACGACCCTTCGCCACGTGGTCTATGGGATTGCCGAACGGTTCCCCAGCCCGTACCCCGCCCAATTACAGGATTTGGACTATCGCAGCGGATTTGACCGGTCCCCCCAAGAGGCCCTGGCGGATGCCCTGGCGATTTTATCAACCGATCCCCTGCTATCACGCATTGAATCCTTAAAAACCTGGTCGGATGTGGCGGTATTTTTACGCCCATTTTATGAGGATTACCCCACGGATCCCAGGTACTATGTGGCCTACGAAACCAGCCAGCACATCCAGCGTATTTTGGATGACGCGATCGCCAACGAGGCCCCTTCAATGTGGGTCATTATTGCCCTATCCGAAACCCGGATTTTTTTGCGTGACCCCGCCACGGTCATTGCCATTCATCCCGAATCCATGGGACGTTACCGCGATTACCCCACCTGGATTATGGGAATGGGGCAGGCCAGTTGGCTCGGCGAGAGCCCGTCCCTCGAGGAACACGCGAGCAACGCCCAGTCCTTTCGCTGGGGCCTAGCGCACTGGCTATTGAATAGCCCCCACATTATTGGGGTGTCGGCGGCCAAAATCCATCGTCAGGGCCCCAATGACCCGCCCCATCACCTGGTATTCACCCCGCATCCCGTATTGCAACCCCCACTCCCCAATCAACGCCACTTTACCCGTCCGGCACGCAAACCGTATTTGCCGCAACCGCCGGCCACGGTATCGCCCTCGCAACTGCAGTGGTATAACCGCTGCCCCTATGCCTTTTACCTGAACACCCGTTTGACCATACCGCAACCCATGACGGATTATCAGCACATTGGGATTCGGATTCATGACGTGATTGAAGCCATGATTACCGCCGATAGTCCCCTGTCGATTGACCAGGCCCTACCCCCCGACAACCCCCTCATTCAGGCCATTGTTCGGGCTAAAATGCGGGATGAATGGCCCCTTGATGATTTGATGACCTTTTGCCAAACCGGGTCGGTATCCACGGAAGATACCGTCACCATTACCCTACCCGATATTACCATTCGGGGCCGTTCCGATATCTGCCTGATCCATGACGGTATTACGCATATTATTGATATTAAAACCGGTACCGTACCCTCGAATGCGGATGTTATTGCCTGTGCCGATATTCAATTGGGGCTGTACCTGTGGGGGCACGGCGAGAGCGCTCAGCACGTGGCCTACTACTACAACAAGGACCGCCTCATCAAACGCATGGATAGCAACGACCCCGCATTTGGTAATTTTTGGCAGGCATTTACCCAACGCATTCACGACTTGGTTGGGGGAATTGTATCGGGGGCGTATCGCCCTGAGGATCACGCGGTATCCGAACGGCATCATCGCGACGCCTGTCGGCGCTGTCGGGTATATGGGGTCTGCGCGGATCCGGGGAGGCATCAGCGCTAATGACGCGCCTGAACCACTGCGTGGAAGCCACCGCCGGGTCTGGAAAAACCACCCGTATGGTACAGGAATTGGGGACCTTATTAACCACACAGAGCCCATCCGCCTGTTTGGCGATTACTTTTACCGAAAAAGCCGCTCATGAAATGCGGCATCGGCTGTATCATCACCTGCGTGAAGGCGGCACACGCTCACCCAACGCCCTGATTGATCGCATGGCCATTGAGACGATCCATTCATTTTGCCTGCGGCTGCTCAAAACCTACGGTCTGCTGATTCATTTATCCCCACAAATGCGGATTGTGTCGGGCGTCCCCCTTACCTTACGGGTCCGGGACCATTGTCGACGGCTATGGCAGGACCACGCCGCATCGCCACCCCCCTGGCTCACCACCTGTTTATCAACCTGGTCGATGGATCAATGGGCCACGATGTTACTAACCGCCTACACCAATCGCGATAGTGTGGGATACTGGCTCGCGGAAGGTCTGGTGCATGCCGATATCCGCGACCCCGATTATACCGATGCCTATGCCACCATTGGTAACGCCTTTCGCCACAGTTTCAACGCCCTTATGGCCCGTATTGATGCGGATAAACGCCAGGGGCATTGGCTGGATTACGATGACGTGTTGTCAAAAACGTATCAATTGTTGATGAATGTGGATTGGTTGCGTCACGATCTACAGACCCAATACACCCATATTTTTGTGGATGAGTTTCAGGATACCTCTCCCATTCAGTGGGCGATTGTATCGGCCCTTTGCAACGATGCGGACCCCTTTGATTCGGGGAAATTATGGATTGTAGGGGACCGCTGCCAAGCCATTTACGGATTTCGGGGCGCGGATGACGCCCTCATGCGCATGGTCTGCACCACCGACCATCCCCAGTTGGTGCAGATTAAACAAACCGCTAATTACCGATCACACCCCGTTATTGTGGCATTCATTAACACCCTATTCACCCGCCTATTTGCGGATCAAGAGGCGGATTTTTTGACTATGACGCCGCATCATACGCCCCACGATACGGCGAGTATTCGGTGCCACCTGCACGATGACCTGAACGACGAACTATCGGCAATTGCCACCTATATTCACCAGTGTCCCGCCACCGTCAACCGATCCGATATCGCGATTTTGGTTCGCAAAAATAGCGACGCCCAAACCATCAAGGGATTTTTAACCGAGCAGGGCATCCCGGTTCAAATCCCCACCGGTGCCGGGCTCTGCAAATTGGACAGTGTGCAGATCATCCGAAACTGGATCAAGGGGCTCCTCGATCCATCGGACACCCTGGTTTGGTACGGTATTGCGGTGGATATTTTGGGCCTATCTGACACGGATTTTGAATCCGCCCTACGCGCCGATACCCCTATAGGCGCCTATTTTCGTGATCGGGATGACCGTGTGCGTGATGGCATGATCGCGCTACATAGTGGGGATTACATCACCCAGTTACGCCACCAGATTTACCAGCTCCCCCTGCCGTTTAGCCCTATGGATCAGCACGCCGTGGATCAGTTTTTAACGGCCTTTTCGGCGCATTGGACCGCCGTTTCGGGGGATCGCCCCTCGGTGCTGGACTGGCTGGATGCCTGTTTAGCGGATCCAAACAGCCTGCGCATTGATAATGACACCCAGGGCGATGCGGTGCATATTATGACCCTGCACGCCGCCAAAGGCCTGGAATTCCCCGTAGTGATTGTGCCGTTTTTGCACGCCCCTTTTTCAAACGATGCCCTACAACCCCTGATTGTATCCCGTGAATGGGGCCTGGGATTTCGGGTGCCCCAATGGACCAAAAACCCGATCCGGTCGGCCCTGTCGGATCAATTAAAGCCCGCCGCTATTTTGGAAGAATTGCGCTTGTTTTATGTAACGCTAACCCGAGCGAAATACCATCTGTATCTGTCGGGCAAACGCTTAACCCGCAAACAAGCCTGCCGCTTAATGCTACTACTCCCCCACATCACCGACACCCCCAGCCAGGTTGTATTTAATTGGGATATGCCCATCGCCGAACCCGCTCCCCACGTACCCCCTTCCAAGCGCCTGCCGATACCCCCATCACCGCTGATGGCCGCCACCGTTCCCACGTACACGCCACCGCTATCCCTAACCATTACCGATGTATTAACGGCATACAAATGCCCCAAACGCATGTACCTGCAACGCTACCGGCCGCAGCACATTCGCCCCACGGACGATCAACAGGCCGGAACACAGATGCATCAACGCGTTATTCGAGCCATTTTAACCAAACAACGTACCCCCACCCCCGATGACCCCGACTGGCTGGCCCGAATTATTCAGTCGGATTGGTACATCACCCTGCTAGCACGCCCCCATAGTCGCGTGGAATACCCGTTTTGGTATACATACAACCAATTTCGTATAACCGGACGGATTGACATTGGCTGGCTGGACCCCGAGACCCGCACCATGGGCCTGATTGAACTCAAACGATCCTTGGACCATTCGCTGGATCGATACAGCCACCAACTGCACTTGTACGGTGAGGTGGCCACACCATCGGGCTACACATTTGACCCCACCGCGTCTTTTTTGGTGGACTGCACCCACAATCGGGTGGTCCCACTTGCCCAAAACCCCCAACCCCTCACAGCAATTTTGGATGCCCTAGCACAGCCCCATACCCGCCCCGACCATTGCCCGTTTTGTCCCTTTGCGGATTATGTAACGGCTTGTTCAACGTCGACTTGGGCATAGGCCCCATCGACCAAAATCGCATTTTACCAAATCCCCGCCATGCGTTACACTACTCACCATAATGAATCGGGGACACACCATTATTTTTTGGATTATAACGATAGGCATCGCCGTTCTTCCCTTCATTTTTGTCTACACAAAACCCGCTGCCACCATCATTGCGGATCCCCTGCCCGACACCCCCAATCGCCACCCCTCCGGTACCCGTGTTCATGTTATCGGGGCCCTCCAAACACCCGGCCTCTACACCGTAGAAACCGGCACCACCCTTCACGATCTACTCCAATCCCTACCCCTCCACGCGAACGCCAACCTGTCCAAACTCAATCTGGCCGCGGTATTGCGTGACGGCCAAAAAATCACGATCCCAGCTACACAAAGCGATGCCACACGCATCAATATCAACCTGGCCACACACCAACAATTGGTGACGCTACCCGGTATTGGCCATCAAACCGCCCAAAAAATTATGGATAATCGCTTGGCGAACGGCCCCATTACCTCCATCAAACACCTATCTCGCTTAATTGGCCACAAAAAAGCCCGCGCACTACGCAACCACATTACCTTTTAGCCACCCACTTCCTCAAAAAATGCGCCCCCCCCATTAACTCACCCGCCCTAAGGCAAGCGACCAATAACCCCAAAACCAATGCGTCCACCCGCATTGCCCAAGGGCTGCTCCCCGGTATCCTCTTTTTCATGAATAACCACCGAACGCCCTAAAATGGGATGGTAGTCCCCATTCACCGAAATCGTATCGTCTATAAACACAAAGGTTGCCTCCCCATGCTTGTTGGCCTCTAAATTACCAAAAGCCCCGGCATGTCGCATCGGACTGGGGGGTAACCCATGCAAGTTGCGTTCCGGGTTGTAATGCCCACCCGCCGACATCCCTTTCTCTTGATCACTCAGATCACCCCATTCGTGAACATGAACCCCGTGTTTTTGGTTCGGGGTTAGCCCCGTTACAAGGGCGGTTACCTTCACCCCTTTTTTTAATTGCTCAAACCGAAATACCCCCCGCACCGAATGCCCTTTTAACGGTGAAATAATCGCAATGGCTTTTTCGGATTTAACCACCGGCTCTACGTTTGTAGTTTGGGCCATCGTCCAAACACTGGCCACAACCCACCCCCCTAAAATCAGACCAACGGTTTTTTTAATCATCATTAGGCAGCCCCCCGCATGAAAAGCCCTAGTGGGTTCGGGTTAACACGCACTACTTCGACGATCCCATAATTGTAGACACATCCAGCATAGGAATGGTGCTTCCTGAACTTAACACAGGCAATTTCCCATCCCATTTTTCGGCCATACGCAATTGAATAAGCGCCGGATTACCCTTTAGTGCCGCGGCTTCTCGCTTAATCGCATCCGCACGGGCCTTGGATTCTACCGTAATCTGAAACGCTTCCGCCTCTGCGGCCAATTGCTTTTCCACTGCAGCGGCCTCAGCCTGTGTCACTCGGCGTGTTTTTTCATTTTTTGCCTGCAAGGCTTCCTGCTCCGCCTTCACCTTCATTTCAATTGCTCGATTAAATTCTGGGGAGAATGCAAAATCGGTAATGGCCACATTCGCAATCGAAATGGCCCCCGACACCTCTTTTCGCTCCAAGGTCAATTCAATAAATTTTTCAACCTCATCATGAATGGTCAACTTCACCCGCTCCCGTTGTGTAATTAATTGTTCGGCCGTATACAAGGCCGTTACCGACTTGACCGACTCCTGAATGGCTGGCTCAATAAGTGTGGCTTCAATAACCTGGCGAATACCAATCCGTTGAAAGCTAATGGGCGCCATCTCGCCTGTTAGGGAGTACTGAACCGAGACTTCGGTACGTACCGTCTGCAAATCTTTGGATGCCGAAATGGAATCGTTGGAGACTTTTCGCAATCGCACATCCAACTGAATCACATCATCAATAAAGGGGAATTTTAGATGAAATCCTTCCGACAATGGCATGGTTTGCACGGCACCCAACCGCTTAACAACCCCCACATGCCCCGCATCCACAATAACAAAAGCCGACTGCCCCAATAATAACACCAGCCCCACCAACAGAATTGCACCAATGGTTTTGATAGGCATTTGCTGGAAGGATATTTGTTGACTCATAGTTACGATTATATCAGAATAAATCAAAAATGACAGACGTTTTTTATTGGCATACCGACACCCAATCGCACCCCTCAGCGTCAGAGAACATGGCCTGGGATGCGGCCTTGCTCACCCACCGCGCGCCCAACCAACGGATTCAGCGCTGGTACGTATGGCCCCATCCCGGCATTACCTATAGCTATAAACAACCCTGCCCCCCATCGCTAGTGCACCACGATCATGCCCAACGCATTACCGGTGGCGGCATTGTGTTTCATTCCCCGGGCGATATTGTATTCACCTATATTGGCGCAACGAATGACCCCCTATTTCCCCGCTCCCCCAAAGCCAAATTGGCCCATGTATCGCAGCTGATTCGTGATGTGTTGGCCCCGTACATCCCCTTGGATGCGTCGCCATCGCAGTCATCCTCCCCAAATCGGGACTATTGCCACAGCTACCCCACCCCATTTGAGCTCTCGGTGGATGGGCATAAACTACTGGGAATAACCCTTCGGCAATTTAAACCCAACTGGATTATCCAGGGCATTATTCACACCGGGCCACCCCATCCGCACCTTCTGGAGGCTCCCGCTGTGCCATTTCAGCTACCCGTAACAACCCTACTCCCCCAACTCAAACAGGCTGTTCTTTAGGCCGTGGGATTCTCGTTATCGGGTGATGACAACCGATACAAATTCAATGTCTTTGTAATATGCGTCACCTGCTGCTCCAGCGATGCCATGCGATTTTGATGTTGGGTTTGTGTGTGATGAAATCGCTTCAATCGTTCCTGAAACTCATCCAGTACCGCTTGGTGCCGGCGATTTAAATACCGAAACGTCACCACCATTCCCCCAATCTGAAGACTTAAAAAAAAGCATACCTGCAAAATGCCTGTAAAAAATGAGGGGCGTGATACCAGTGAAAACAATCCCACTAACGGTGAATGGACCACCCCATAATCCGCCACAGAATCGTCTCCATCCACGACGGTTGCAACGGATGGTAACCGAAGCGCTTCATAGATATTGGTTCGCCACTGTACCGCTAATTGATACGTCGTCATGTCGGTTCCCACAATGTCGGATGGCGTCACCCGATACACCTCAATCGCGTTAACATAGGCCACATAATCGGATTTATTCGTCCCCAGACGAATGCGGATCCGATTTAATGCGTATTCTTCTTCTTCTAGAGCACGCATGGTTTTTAGAATCTTTTCGGATCGCTCAAAGGTTGATGCATACACTTGCTGCGTGCCCACCGAACGCACCTCAATGACAATTTTCCCGTTAACGGTAATGACGGGCACCAATTGCTGATCGCGAACAACCGTGTCAAGCGCAATCATCGATGCCAACATCTGCACGGTCAATAAACACACACCAATGACATATTTCATGAATAATTTAGCTGATTTAATCGCGCACGTAATCGCACAATCGCTTTGGTATGAATTTGCGATACACGGGACTCACTCACTTGCAACAGACCCCCGATTTCCTTTAGCGTCAGTTCCTCAAAATAATACAACACCAACACCCGTTTTTCTTGATCCGGCAGCTGACCTATGGCCACCTTCAAAAACGCTTTTCGCTCCTTTAGTTCCAATTGCGACTCCGGGGTCAGTCGCTTCTTATCCTCAATCATATCCCCAAGCGACGCACTGGCGTTATCCGCATACACCGACTCATCTAACGATACCAAAAAAGACCGTGACACATCCGCAATCATCCGCTGCAACTTGATTTTGGTAATCCCCAATTCCGCCGCCAGCTCCTCTTCTGAAGCCGCTCCATTCTTTTTTCGGAGCTCAATTGCCCGGGTAGCCTGCTCAATTTGACGGGCCTTGCGACATAAGGTCTGCCCCCCCAATGTGTGGCGCCGTAATTCATCTAAAATGGCCCCACGAATCCGAGGCACCGAATAGGTTTTAAACAAAACGCCTTTGCTATCATCAAATTTTTTAGCCGCATCAATCAACCCCAGACTACCAATAGCATGCAAATCATCATACGTAACCCCTGGGGGCAAACTCATGGTCAGCCGATTCACCACAAATTTCACCAAGTACAGGTGATTAATAACCAATTCATCCTGGGTTGACGACGCCGGGTTATTCATAAACACCCTTTTTAGACACAGCCAATTCATACAATATGGGGCTCGCAATCGCAATCGAGGAATAGGTTCCCGTAATCAATCCCACCAACAATACCACGGCAAACACACTTAATGAATGCCCGCCCCAAATCAGTAAAGCCGTCACCACCAAGCCCGTTGTCACCGATGTATGAATGGAACGCGCAAACATCTCCCCAATAGCCTGATTGATAACCACCTTGTTTAGGATTCCTTCGTTGGCGTCCCGCTTCTCCCGAATACGATCAAAAATAATCATGGTATCGTTAATGGAATACCCCAATACCGTTAATAAGGCCGCTACAAAGGCGGCATTCACCTCTACCCCCAACACCGCCGATACCGCCACAACAATCAAGGCATCATGCAACAGAGCCACAACCGCCGAAACACCATACATCCACTCAAACCGCCACGAACAATAGGCCAAAATGGCTATAGACACCGCTATAATAATAATCCAACTGCTCCGCTTCAGCTCGTCACCCATCGATGGTCCAATTACATCCACTTCCATCACATCAAAATTGCCCAAATTTGAGCGTATGTACTCAAATAACTGATTGCGAAGGGGCACATCCATAATGGTTGTTTTAATTAAAACATCCCGTTCTTCAGAAAACTGAATGGTGTGTTTGGTCAATCCCATCGCTATTAGGGCGTCTCGAACCGGTTCAACCGTAAGCGGGCGCTCAAACCGAAGCGTCATTGCGGTGCCCCCTGTAAAATCAACGCCCCAGTTCATGGCATCCCCCGTTTGGCGATACCGATTGATGATTCCTACCAAACCACACACTATCACTACCAATGATAGGGCATACCATAGCCGTCTTTTTTTTATCATATCAATCATGGGATACCCCCTTCATAAGCCAGGACTTGGGACCCGTATAAACGGTCATCAACAACTGAATCAAAAACCGTGTTACCACCAAAGCGGACATCATACTACTTAAAACCCCCACCGTTAAGGTAATGGCAAACCCCTTAATGGCACCCGTTCCCAACCAAAACAACACCATGGCCGCAAATATGGTGGTCACATTAGCGTCCAAAATGGCCAAAAATGATTTGGAAAACCCCGAATCGATGGCTGACAATAACGTGTCGCCCCGTTCCAACTCATCTCGAATACGCGAAAAAATAATAATATTGGCATCAACCGCCATACCTAAGGTCAAAATAAGGCCCGCAATACCGGGCAAGGTCAAGGTCGCATCCATTATTTTTAATACGCTAAACGTTAAGCAGGCATAATAGATCAACGCCACAATCGCCAAGGCCCCAAACAGTCGAAAAAATACAATCATGTAAATGGCAACCGCTAAAACCCCAATGATGGCCGCTTTTTTGCTGTACGCAATCACATCCGTCCCTAAAGACGGCCCCACCAACTGATACGATACAATATCCACGGGTACGGGCAGGGATCCGGCACGCAACTTAATCACCAGATCTTTCACTTCTTGGGTAGTAAATGACCCGGATATAACGGCACGCCCCCCGCTAATGGGTTCGTTGATATTGGGTGCCGAAATGGGGGTATCATCCAAGAGTATGGCCAATGGCCGACCCACATGCCGCGTTGTTACGTCATAAAAAATAGACGTCGCCTCATCGTCAAACACAATATTAACCATGGGTTGCCCATAATTATCCGTGCCAGGAAAGGCTTCAGCCAACTGATTCCCTTGAATAACCGGGTTTTTTAAAATTAACCCGCGCATCACCGTGGTGCCATCTGACAAGGTTTGCTTTAAATAGCTCACCTGCGCATTGGGTCCCAACAACGTGTCTTTATCGGCCTGCGTTAACTGCTCAAAGCGTTGCGGCGCCCAATCGGCTTCATAAAATACCAATTTGGCGGTTTCACCAATCAACGACAAAGCACGATCCATATCATCAATCCCGGGCAACTCCACCAAAATTTGATTCAACCCTTTGGATTGAATCACCGGCTCCGTGAGCCCCAAGGCATTCACCCGATTTTGAATCACATCCATAACCCCCATCACATCCGCCGTTGTAACGGGACGCCCACCATCCTCCCGCAACGCCAAAACAATCGATGCCCCACCATTCAAATCCAGCCCCAATCGAACCGGAACACGGACAACAATGGCCACCGCAAACAATAAAATAATAGCAATTGCAATAAATCGTTTTACAAGGGTCATCGCCATGTCTTCAGTATACCGAAATCAACCGAATAAATCACGTAACAATCTGTTTTAAATGCGGAAAAAACAAGACATCGCGAATCGACGCCGCATCCGTCAATAGCATCACCAACCGATCGATTCCAATCCCCAACCCACCCGTAGGGGGCATTCCATACGACAAGGCCTCAATAAAATCATCATCCATACCGTGAGCATTCACACTGCCCGCATCCCGGGATTGTTGCTGGGCCTGCAATCGCGCTTTTTGCTCCACGGGATCGTTTAGCTCTGTAAACGCATTGGCCAATTCCATTTTGGCCACAATGAGTTCAAACCGTTCCACATAGGCCGGTTTATCTCGATGATTTTTAGCTAAGGGCGAGGTTTCAACGGGGTAATCCACCACAAAGGTGGGCTGAATTAGGGTGTGTTCAACATAGGTATCGTACACCTCATTAATCAATTCGCCCCGAGGCATGGACGCGGCGTCCTCAATCCCTTTGGCAACCAATAATGCCACCATATCCGCATCGGATACGGTATCAATGTCCACCCCCGCTTCGTTCAGAATGGCGTCACGCATGGACACCCGCTTGAAGGGTAGTGAAAAATCCAACAATTGCCCCTGATACGTAACGGTAGGGCTGCCATAGGTAGCCACCACCAACCCATGAATCATGGACTCGGTTAGCGCCATCATATCGGTATAATCGGCATAGGCCTGATAGAGCTCCAATAAGGTGTATTCGGGATTATGTTTAAACGACACCCCTTCATTTCGAAATACCCGTCCAATTTCAAATATTTTCTCGAACCCCCCTACAATTAATCGTTTTAAATGCAATTCCAGTGCAATACGCAGATACAAGGATTGGTTCAATTCATTGTGATGCGTGGTAAAGGGCCGCGCGGACGCGCCCCCGTATATGTGGTGCAACACCGGGGTTTCCACTTCCATAAACCCCTGGTCATGCAAATACGCACGCACCTGCTGAATCACCGCGGATCGTTTTTGAAACACCGCCATAACGTCGGGATTCGCAATGAGATCCACGTACCGTTGCCGATACCGGGCCTCTTTGTTTTGCAATCCATGGTATTTTTCGGGAAGGGAATGCATGGACTTAGTCAGCAACGCAAATGATTGAATGTTAATGGTTATTTCACCACGACGGGTGGTAAATAGCGCCCCCTGAACCCCCACAATATCCCCCACGTCCAAGCGTTCAAAGTGGGTCAAATCCCCCAAATCGTTCACCGAGGCATAGAGCTGAATGGTGCCTGTTTGATCGGTTATATTGACAAACATGGCTTTGCCGTGGCCGCGTTTGGCCTTAATGCGGCCACAAACAGCCACTTGGTGCGTGGTTTTTTCACCGGGACCGCAACCTGCCGCCAATGCTAGGGCGTCGGCAATGGTATGGGTTCGATTGTAGGCATAGGCGAAGGGGTTTGTGCCCTCCGACTCGTATAGGGCGCGTTTTTGAAGGCGATTCTCGTGTTCGGATACGGCTACCGATTCGGTATTATGATTCATGTTTCTTATGATATCGGGTTTTGGCTGTAGACTCAAATACAATATTGACCCAGCGAATCAATACCTTAGAAAGACGTAATTCTAAAAAGTCTCGAATGGTGCGCGTGGAGGGACTTGAACCCCCACGTCATAGACACTAGATCCTAAGTCTAGCGCGTCTACCAATTTCGCCACACGCGCAGGGATCTATATAATAGGTCATATCCCCCACACATTCAAGTTGATTTTTAGTACTGGCAAGAACATTTTAATCGTGGTTATAATACGCATATGACGTGTCGAGGTATTCGTGGAGCGATTACCGTAGATGCCAACACCGAAGACGGTATATTGGCGGCTACAACCGATTTGCTGCGCGCTATTATGGCCAAAAATGCGATTGTGGAATCGGATATTGTATCCATTTTTTTTTCGGTGACACCCGACTTAAATGCCACCTTTCCCGCGAAAGCGGCCCGTCAGCTAAACCTGGTCCATACGCCCATGATTTGTTTTCACGAAATGGACGTTCCCCATGGATTGCGCCGCTGTATTCGGATTTTAATGCATATTAATAGCGACCAGCCCATTACAGGCATCCACCATGTGTACCTAAAAGAGGCGGCCTCCCTACGGCCGGATATTCGACCATCCTGATGCGTATTGGGATTATTGGCTGTGGTTTAATAGGGGGATCGATGGCGGCTTTATTTAAAAAATACATGGCGGACGTGTATATTACCGGCATTGACCCCCATACAGCGGCATTTAAAGCCACCGTGGCTGGCGCGGCGTTCGATGATTATGTAGCGAGCATTGCGGACGTCCCCACACCCCCGGATCTACTTGTGATTGCATCGCCCATAGATACCGTATTAGGCGTGATTGATCAGGCCACCAAAAAATGGCCATCGTCCCTACGTATTATGGAATTGTCGAGTGTGAAATCGTTTTTAAAGCACCCTATTGTGGCAACCAGTCACCACACCATTGGATTCGCGCATCCCATGGGCGGCCGCGATGTGTCGGGATTGGCGCATGCGGATGCATCGGTTTTGGATGGCTGCCCCATGATTGTGTGTAGCTCCGACGCATGGCTGCATGACCTGTGTGAACAATGCGGCTTTTCGATTATTCCCTGCCCCTCTTTAGAGGTTCATGATGAATGGATGGCAGCAGCATCGCATGGGCCGTATATTGCGGCGTCGGTATTGCCGCATGCCCTACGCCATATCCCGGAATCAACTGCAAGCGCCTTGGGTCGGGTGATTGCGGGGGGCTTTCGGGACACGACCCGGGTATGCAATAGTCCAACCGCATGGGGACGTGACGTTATTACCCACAACGCGGTGCCCCTACGCCCCCTAATTGATGCCATGATTGATTCGCTTCAGCAACTCAAAACCGCCATGGATCACCGCCCCGCTGATCTTCAGCAATGGGTGATGGACGCCAAGGCTACCCGATCACGGTTGATGGATGCCGCGGCATCCCAGGGGCGGGTGGTATAATGCGCAGGCGTCATTGGCTGGCCGGTCTGATTATCATCGCACTACTACTGCCCTTACTGCATGTGCATGATGAGGCCCCATCATCCCATCACAGCTGCCGGATTTGTTCGGTTAGCACCACCATTGCCGCAACGGCCATACCAGGCACTCCATCCGCCCCGTTATATACCCCAATCGCAGCGGTTAGCGCCCTCTTACAGCCTATTCTGGCGGGTGTTTTTTATGCATTTTGGGGGCGGGGTCCGCCCCAGTCCTAGCCGAGTACGGCAATATCGATACCGTAACCATTATTTTTATTGAGGGGTTTTAAAATACCCCGAAAGGACGTATACATGAAACATTTTCTACTCATTTGGAGTACCGTTTTTGCTGTTTTAGGATGGGGGCAATCGAAGGCAACCACACTGCCCGCGATATCCGTTATTGGGGATATGGTCACCACCATCCATGATGAGGCCACCACATCCACTATTCGGGGTGTTGAAATGGCATTTCAGCATTACCTAACCCCAACGGTTCAAGCGGATATATTTTTGGGCGTCCATGCCCTGGATGATGGGGCCTATGAATGGGATATCGAAGAGGCCTTTATTACCGCTAATGATCCCATATCGCTGCTGTTGTCAACGCGGTTCTCCGTGCCTGGATTGGGCCTTATTTTTGGAAAAAAACAGGTACCTATCGGGATATTGAATACCTTACACCCCGAGCAATGGCATTTTGTGGATCGGCCCTTGGTGCATCAGGCGTTGTTTGGGGCGGACCATGCGCTTAGTGGTACCGGTATAGCGGTTAATTATACCTTCCCCTTCCCCTTTTTTTCACAGCTGACTCTGGGGACCTGGACCATGACCCCGCCGCATGATGTCCACGCGGATGATAACCACGCAGATGAGACACTCACCCATTCCCACGCGGACGGCCCCACATCCGAACCCTGGGGCCATCAATCCGTAACGACGCGCCTTTGGAATAGCCTGGCCATCTCGCCTAACCAAGAGCTATCCCTGGGGTTGAATTACATGCACGGGGAGTCCTCGCTTTCGGAATCCCGCCGTATGATGGGAATCGACGCGCGCTATACCAACACTATTGGCACGCGTACCCTGCAAATGGACTTCGAAACCCATGTCTTGGATACCGACATCGCTGAGGAAACCCCCTCCCGGGGATCAATGGTTCAGGCCCACGTTGACCTGACATCGGACATCAACCTGGGGGTCCGTTACGATTATGTGAACCTTGCCAACACCGCATGGAACCAAACGGCTTACGCCATTACCCGCCGATTAACCGACACCAGCCGATTTCGACTCCAAGTAACTCATGGCGATGAAACCGTCGTGTACGCGCAATTTTTATTTGGTATGGGACCGCATTCACATGGCCTTCGTTAAATGGATGATACTGTTGTTGTGGCTGGTGGTGCCAAGCCAGGCCGCCATTCGTATTGTGGCGGTGGACGGCAATCTGGCCTGGCTGGCCCAGGCGGTTGGTGGGGATCGGGTTCAGGTAACCTCCCTCACAACGGGCAGTATCAATATGCACACGCTATACCCCAAGCCATCCATGATTACGGCACTGCAATCAGCGGATATGATCATTCGATTGGGGATGGATCAGGATACCTGGGTCGACAGTTTGATTCAAACCGCACGCAACCCCCGCTTATTTTCGGACCGATTGGGTTATGTGGACGCCTCCCAAGGCATTACCCCACTGGAGGTCCCCGTGGGGACAATTGACGGTCGACAAGGGGATGTGCACCCCCAGGGAAACCCCCACTATTTACTCAATCCCCTCAACGGGATTATCGTGGCCACCACAATTTGCGACCGCCTGGCACGCATGGACCCGGACCACGCCGCCACCTATTACGGCCATTTGGATACGCTATCCCGCACTATCCGCCAAAAAATGCCGCGTTGGAAAGCCGCATTAGCGGGGGTTCACGGACAGGTCGTTGTTAGCCATCACAAAACCTGGCCGTATTTTTTAGACGCATTTTCGTTGCCATTTTTGGGAACATTGGAGCCGGTTCCGGGCATTTCGCCCACTATTCGTCATTTGCATCATCTGCGTCAAACGGTAGCCCAGGCCAACCAACCGGTTCGAGTAATCAGTGCCCGCTACTACCCCAAACGTACCGGCGAACGCTTTGCCGAATCCATCAACGCCCCCTTTCACCACTTACCCACAACGGTGGGGGACCCGGCCATTGATACCTACCCGGCACTATTTGACGCAATTATTGCGGGAATGATCGGCGATGACACTGCTTTCTAATCTGATCTGGCCGCTCATTGCCTGTGTGGCCCTGATCATGATCCACGGCTATTTTGGGACCTTTGTATTGCGTCGCGGCATTATATTTATTGATATTGCTTTGGCGCAATGGGCGGCATTGGGGTATTTGCTGGGGCACGGCCTGCATGTGGAATCCCCCGTTGTATTGTTTGGCTTTGGGTTTGGGGGGACCCTTGTTGCCAGCGCCATTTTGGCCAGCATTCATCACTTGTTTACCGATACCAGCCATCATGAAGCCGTTATCGGCATTATGTATATTGCCGGGACAGCGTTATCCATTGCAGGGGTCAGTCTGTGGGAAATGGACCCCCATCACATTACCGATATGATATCCGGTTATTTGGTGTTTATTCGGCCTTCTGAGGCCATGGTATCGGTATTGATTTATGCCATCATCGGGATTGTGACCCCCTATAGCTACCGACGTTTCCGAAACGCCCGCCTATGGGACGCCCTGTTTTACGCCTTATTTGGCCTAACCGTTACCCTGTCCGTCAAAATGGTGGGGGTACTGTTGGTATTTTCGGTGTTGATTATCCCTTTGGTCACCGTTTCCCTCTACACAAAACGTCATGCCCTGTATTGGAGCTGGGGACTTGGTATTATGGGGGCCTTATTTGGCATCGTTGCTGCTATTATGTGGAATCTTCCCGTGAGTATTGGGATTATTATGGGGTATCTGGGCCTGTTTTGTATGGGGGTTGGGTATCGACTGTGTCGGCGACAACCTGGGGTAGCAGCAACCGGTGGCGGGGGGTAGGACCAAGGGTTATGCGTGTCCAAGAAACGTTCGGGATGCTGCAAGACCGTGGTAGACATACTCGCTGAAGTCGTGGTTGAAGTCGTTGAGGACAGGGATCGCCCAAGGCGCATGCGACCCCTGTTCTAAAGCCATTTTTAGCCCATTCTTCAATTGTTCTTGCCATGTCAAGCACGTTCCCCCTCCCAACCCCTCTATTGCCCTTTTTTCCTCACTAAACAATTCCTTCACGTTCGCTAACTGACTCAATAATCTGTTTTACAAGAACTATTTCAGCCTATACAACCGTTCTTATAAAGTCAATGACCATTTTTAGCGAATGTTGACCTCATTTTTATTAAAAAACGCCCGTTGTTATCGCGTCGCTATTACAAAACTGGGGCCGGCAAGGCATCGGCACTTCGCGCCAACCGCGCCTGGTCTTCCTTCGACAAATATGCCGCTTCGTAGATCTGCACATCGGCCTCGGTAATGGTCACCGCCGTCCGATCACTCCCCGGGCAATGATACATATGGTCCATCATAATCCGCTCCACAATCGACCGTAATGCCCGCGCACCAACAGCATTCAACGTCGCCACTTTGGCGATTCGCTGCACCGCAGCCGGCTCAAACGACAGGGCCACCCCATCCATATCCATTAAGGCCTGGTATTGTTTCAGAATCGCATTTTTGGGTTCAATAAGTATGCGTGCCAAATTCGCTTCACTTAAGGCCTGCATCGGTGCAATCACCGAAATACGCCCAATTAACTCGGGTATAATCCCATATTTGAGCAAATCATCTGTGGTCAGGTGCTCAAATATTCGGGTGTCATCCACCGTTGCTGCGCTGCTATCCGTCATAAATCCCATCGCACGGTGCGCCAATCGCTTTTGAATAATCGACTCAATACCGTGAAAAGCCCCGCCACAAATAAATAAAATATGCGTGGTATTGATGGTGACCATTTCCTGACCCGGATGCTTACGTCCCGCCTTTAAAGGAACATTCACCTCGGTACCTTCCAATATTTTCAACAACGCCTGCTGAACCCCCTCCCCCGACACATCCCGCGTAATTGACATGGATTCGGATTTTCGGGATATTTTATCAATCTCATCCAAATAAATAATCCCCCGCTCCGCTTTTTTGACATCGTTGTCCGCCACCTGAAGCAACCGAAACAACATGCTCTCCACATCGTCCCCCACGTAACCCGACTCGGTTAATGCCGTTGCATCCGCAATTGTAAAGGGCACATCCAACATGGTCGCCAGGGTTTGCGCAATTAAGGTCTTGCCCGTACCCGTAGGTCCCGCAATTAAAATATTCGTCTTTTGAATGGTTACGTCCGGATACGTTTCCGATGACCGAAATAGTCGCTTATAGTGATTATAAACGGCTACCGAAATAATTTTTTTTGCGGTATTTTGCTCAATCACAAAGTCATTTAAGGTGGCGTTTAAAGCCGTTGGGGGTGGCAAATCCCGAACCGTAAAGTCCTCAGCTGTTGAATCCACCGCCGATTCGTCCGGCTGATTCGATAAGACCGCCTGGCAAACACGCACACATTCATCGCAAATCGATACACCGGGAGGCCCAGCGATTAATCGCTGAACATCCCGGTGGGATTTATGACAAAACGAACACTTTAAGGTGTTTGTCACTTGGCAATCGCAACAGCAGGCGCTGTTTTTTTGGTAATAATACTATCGATTAATCCGTACTGCTTGGCCTGCTCAGCGTTCATAAAATTGTCCCGATCCGTATCTTTTTCAATGTTCTCGTATGTTTGACCCGTGTGATCCACCAAAATTGTGTTAATTTCTTTTTTAATGCGCAAAATTTCTTTGGCCTGTATTTCAATGTCCGTCGCCTGACCCTGCGCGCCACCCAAGGGCTGATGGATCATAATGCGCGAATGCGGCAACGCAAATCGTTTGCCCGCGTGACCCGCCGCCAACAACAACGCCCCCATCGATGCCGCTTGGCCCAAGCAAATGGTCGACACGTTGGATTTGATGTACTGCATGGTATCATAAATCGCTAAACCCGCCGTAACCACTCCCCCAGGACTGTTGATATACAAATAAATATCTTTCTCATTATCCTCCGCTTCTAAGAATAGTAGCTGCGCAATGATACTATTCGCGATCGCATCATCCACTTGGGTGGATAAAAACACAATTCGCTCTTTTAAGAGTCGCGAATAAATATCATACGAACGCTCCCCTCGACCGGTTTGTTCTATGACCATTGGAATTAAAGGCATGGTATTACCCCTTTCTTTTTTAGACTACTTTTATTTTAGCCGATTTAGCCAGAAATGCCATCACATTTTTATTGCGAACAAATGATTCAATATCTGCAAACGCGTCGCCATACTCGGACTCAACCGCCTCACGTGTCTCAAACGTTCGCTTGGACAAGGTATTGGCCTCCGCAATAATGGCATCATCGGTAACAACAATTTTTTCTTTGGTGGCGATAGCTTCAAAAATCTTTTGCAAATGCACTTGTTCCTTTGCCTGTGGCTCAAAGTCCTTTTGGATATCCGCAATGGTTTTCTGCGTGATAGCCATGTACTGCTGCAAACTAAATTGCCGCTGATGCATTTCGCGCTCAAACTGAGCCACCAAACCCATCGCCCGACGATCAATCATCGGCTGCGGAATGTCCAAGGGATTCGCAACCATAACCGCCTCTTCAATGGCTTTTTGCTTCGCCTGCTCATTGGCTTCATCCGTGCGCGTCGTCAATTTCTGACGAATTCGGGCTTTAAAATCATCCACCGATTGACACCCCTCATCCAATGTTTTTGCCAGCTCATCCGTCAGTTCGGGCAATCGTTTGCCACGCACATCATCCACGGAAATTGAAAACTCGGCCGTTTTGCCTTGCAGCTCCACCGAATGGGCATTCTCCGCATAGGTAACCGAGAATGTTTTTTGATCACCTTTTTTGAGACCCATAAAGTGGGCATCCACATCGGGACCGTAACTACCGGACCCCACTCGAATCGCTTGATTATCCCGTGTCCACAAAGCGAATGGCTCACCGTCCACCATCACGGTTGCATTAAATCGCACAATATCATCCTCTTTTGCAGCCCGATCAACCGTTTCATACGTTGCCTGAGCCCCCAACAACCGGTTCACGTCCTCAGTCACCATATCATCGGTTACCAGTTTATGCTCAACAGAAACCGCTAACCCTTTGTATTTTTTCAAGGTAATTTCAGGTTCCACCAATACATTGCAGCGAAACACGAGGGGCTTATCCGCAACGTACTCATCCAAATCAACGTCGGTTGGCGAATCAATGACTTTTAAAGACAGCTCGTCAATGGCTTGTTTATACACCTGATTCATAACACGATTAATGGCTTCTTCTACAATAACACCCGTGCCAAAGCGTTTTTCAAATAATTTTTGGGGAACTTTTCCTTTACGAAACCCGGGTAGCTGCGCATTTTTACTGACTTTTTTAAAGGCATCGGGCATATGAGCCGCTAATTCTAAGGCGCTGGCCTCCAACTCCAAGCTTACTGTATTCTCATTCCGTTTTGATTTTAATACTTTCATTGATCCTCCGCTAACGCTTTATGGAGCGGGGTACCAGGTTCGAACTGGCGACCTTCTGCTTGGCAAGCAGATACTCTACCAACTGAGCTAACCCCGCGTAGTCATGACTATATCATACCGCGCATGGGTTGAAAAGAGCAAGACATTAATCGCATCCAAGTATCCCCGTCGCCGGCAATCCGCGAACGGAATTTAGAAATTCCGTAAAAAAGAAGGGACTTCTAGCCCCTCATCGCTGGCATCAAGCAACTCTTTTTTATTTAAGGATGGAATGGGTTGCTTAAATCGACTGTCTCCGGAAATTGACCCCAAACCGCTTTGGGTGTGACTTGCTGATAATACCGGTTCTACCGCCTCATCCGGTGTGGATTCAAGGTCTGGGATCCGATAGGCCGTTCCCCTATCCGATGTGGCTTGGGCAGCAGGCTCAGCCGGTTCTTGGGCATGAAACCCCGTGGCAATCACGGTTACCATAATATCATCTCCCAAATCCGCATCAATAACAGAGCCAAACAAAATGTTCGCATCTGAATCCACCGATGCATAAATAATATCCGCCACATCATTAACCTCATGCAAGGTTAAATTACTGCCCCCACTAATGTTGAGTAACACGCCCGTGGCACCCGTAATGGTTTCTTCCAGTAATGGCGAAGAAATGGCTTTTTCAGCGGCTTCCACTGCGCGGTTTTCACCGCTCGCACGGCCAATGCCCATCATCGCTGAGCCGGAATTGGCCATAATTGTTTTCACATCGGCAAAATCCAAGTTGACCAACCCAGGGGTTGTAATTAAATTCGCAATGCCTTGAACCCCCTGCTTCAATACATCATCCGCAATAGCAAACGAATCCACCAGTGAGGTTACCCGCTCCACCACTTGCAATAACTTATCGTTGGGAATCACAATCAATGCATCCACTTGAGACCGCAGATCATCCAAACCATCTGCCGCCTGCTTCGCCCGAATGGGGCCCTCAAATCGAAATGGTTTGGTCACCACCGCCACCGTTAGGGCACCTTGTTCCTTTGCAACCGCCGCAACAATGGGGGCCGCACCCGTACCCGTGCCACCCCCCATACCCGCTGTAATAAACACCATGTCCGCACCTTCTAAAGCGGCTTCAATATCGTTCCGACTTTCTTTGGCTGCCTGTGCACCCACAGCGGGCTGCGCACCCCCACCCAATCCTTTGGTCAATTTTTCACCAATTTGCAGTTGATGCTCGGCTAAGGACACATTTAAGGCCTGAATATCGGTATTCATCGCCCAAAATTCCACCCCCTGCAACGAAGAAGCGATCATTCGATTCACCGCATTTCCCCCCGCCCCACCAACACCGATTACCTTAATGTTTGCATACTGCTGAATTGGCTTCTTTTCCATTAGGTATCAGTATAATCGTAATCCCAATTAAAATTCAATGCCATTTTTACGAAGGTGGCGGCTAAACCATTCCCATATACCCCGGGGGGTTTTCGCGATTAATCCAATCTTAGCCGCATAAATCAGCATTGCTAAAGCCAGTTGATAATGCGATGACACGTCGAGTACCGGGTGTTGAATGCATGTCCGAACCGGCACAGCAAATTGGGTACTTACCCAATCCGATAATCCCACCAAATGCGATCCCGATCCCACTAAAATAACCCTCTCAATCGGGGCATCATGGGCGGCTTGATGCACAATGGCATCCACTATCTGCGATACACGCTTTCGAATAACCTGCTGAACGATCTGTGCCGAAACCCGCCGTACCCCCTCGGGACCGTGTATGTCAATTGTCGGCGCCCCATCCACCGTTGCGAGGGTTCCGTGCAATACCTTAACACGCTCCGCTTCTGACAACGCGCAGGATAACGCCTTGGCCAAATCACTGGTGATATGATCGGAGCCCATGGGCTCCGTGTGGGCCCATTGCACCAGGCGATTGGCGCAAATGCACCACGATGTGGTTTGGCTCCCCATATCAATAATCACATGGGGCGCCTCTATTGGCTCCGGATATATGGCCGTCATCGCCAAATAATCGTGGATCACCCCCCGAACCGTACAGCGCATTTTTTTTATCGCCGACCCAACATATGCCAAGTTTTGGGCATCTCCCATAATAATCCCAGCATCCACCGTTAATGTCCCTGGACTATGGGTAATCCCGCTGGTATTGTCCAACATCTGACGAAGCGGGAACAAATGCATGAGCGACCGGTTTTTTCGCTCGACACATTCAGCGGCTTTTTTCATGGCCTGCTCAGTGGCCGCTTTCTGGGTCATTGCCCCGATGGTTTCAAACCGAACAATCCCCGATTGTATCGAAAAATCACTGTTTCCGGTAGGAATATTTACCACAACATCGCTAATGCGGCAATTGGAATCCGCACTGGCACGGCTAATGGCATCCTGCAGGGATATCTCAAACTGCTCGGGATGTTGAATGATTCCCCCCACAACGCCCTTCACTATCGCGGTTCCTTTTCCCCGCATCACCATTTTGTTACCGCCACGGTACTCGCATACCACAACACTGATCTTAGAACTTCCTATGTCAATACCGGCAATAGTGGATCGATTGGACATGGGATTAATGCACAATCACACGACCATCATATTGGATATCAATCGCGCTTACACGATGCAATTGATCCCGAAATGATCCCACAAAATAATGCAAAGTGGTGAGTTTTTGAGCCAACTTGTGGGCGTCCCCCACGGTAATCACCGTCCCATCCGTAAGGATGCATTCAATCGAGTGGGGGGTTATCACCCATTGCTGAACCATTAGCTCCGGTAACGCCTGAAAAACCGGATCAATCGTACGCAAAATTTCCAGCTCCCGATCCCGAACACGATTTCCTTCGGTGATATCCATGCTGGTGGTAACCATCATCAATGCGCCATTGGGCAATTCAATATTATCGAGGTGGGCATTCAATAGCGTTCCATCTTGGGAACACACCTGCATGCGATTATCATGCATGATCACGGCCCAGGGTTTTTTTTCGATAACTGTCATGGAAAATTCCGGAAAACGCACCATTCTCAGATGTATCTGCTCAATCATGGGGTACTGGCGAAGCACCCGCTCTTTTAAGGGAAACCAACTGATGAATTGAATCAATCGCATGGATCGCATGGGTTTTAGCGCCTTACGAATATCATCGCGTGGAATCCACGCCTCTGTTGCCGAAAACACCACCGCTACGTGCACCGGCACGAATAACCCCATCCCCAATAACCCGATTCCTAGTAATACCCCCACTTGTTTATAGCGCACTGTCTAAACAATGCGTTACCACCTCAGCAAACGTCATTCCCCGTGCCTGTGCCTGAGCCGGAATATCCGACAATTCCGTCATTCCTGGTGATGTATTCACCTCCAATACCGTTACCTGATGATCGGTAATAATCATATCAACACGAATGCATCCCTTGCACGCCAGTTCCTTGTAAATACGGCGGGATATGGCCTCTACCCGATCCGTCACATCCGCAGGTAGGGATGCAGGCGCCTCTAATTGGGTTTTTCCGGGGGTATACTTGCCCTCAAAATCATAAAATTGATTGGTGGTTTTGATTTCAAGTATGGGTAAAACGGTGACCTCGCCCGCTATGGTTAGTATCCCCGATGTGATCTCTCGACCAGCGTGATACGCTTCGCGCATGTAATCCGGGCCCCGCACCTCGGGATGGGCCACCACAATGGCATCCCACGCCAATGCATTCATAGCCATGTAGACCCCAATACTGGATCCGCCCTTTGCGGGTTTGGCCACCATAGGAAAGGGGCCATTGACACCGCGATCTTCGGGAACCGGGATCCCCCAGGTACGCGCCATTGTCTTAAATATCGGCTTATTAAACCCAATGGATGACGCATACACCCCCGGCCCGGTATAGGGAATGCCGTGTTGCTCACAATAGGCCTGAAAGCCACCATCTTCCCCCCATCCGCCATGCAAACAGTTAAACGCGACATCAAAACGATGATCAAAAAACGATCCGTCTGCTGGATCCACACACACAATTGTGTACCCCAAGGCGGTTAATGCTGTTGCCACATTATGAGCGGATCGTACCGATATCTCCCGCTCATTGGAAAACCCGCCCCCCACTACGCCAATAACGTGTTTGTTTTTTTGAAACCAAGTATCTGAACTTCGCACTCTAATTGTATATTGTACCTGGATTTAACCGTATTTTGAACATGGGTAATCACGGTCATCATATTCGCATATGTCGCATTCCCCGTATTTTCAATGAAGTTCGCATGGCATCGCGATACACAGGCCCCTCCCACCGCATACCCTTTTAAACCCGCTGCCTCAATCAGCCGCGCAGCATAATCGCCTTCCGGGTTCTTGAATACAGAGCCAAATGTACGCGCTCTTACGGGCTGTTTTTGTTTTCGTTGGGTTAGATAATCCATCATTGTCGCCTGAATGGTTTCCGGATTCGCCGGTTTCAAGGCCAATTCAACGGCCACAATAAGATCGTTTGATTCATGAAACGCCGTCCATCGATACGCGGTTGCATACGAATCCCGCCACTGCAACCCCTGCCCCGGGGTATACACCAATACCCGGTGAACCACATCGGCCATAACCTGTCCCCAACACGAAAAATTCATGTACACCATCCCCCCAATACTCGCCGGAACACCCGTTGCAAATTCCAACCCCGACAACCCCCGTTGCTGGGCAATCGCGCTTACCGTTGCCACCGTGGCACCTGCACTGCAAGCCACCCCATAATCGGTGACCACCGATGCCATATATACCGGGGAGACCTTCACCAACGGCACGGATACCTCCGGATCAATCAGGACATTGGAGCCCGCTCCCAAGGCCCGATACTCGGCCGGTAAATCGGCCAAGTCCGACGGTGATTCCACATGAATAACGGTACCCACCGTTCCCATATGACCAACCGACGTTAGTCGTCGAATGGGAAAGCCCCGCTCAACTTTTATGCGCCACCCCGTTGGCAAATAACCGGAATTAGCGATTGGGTTATTCGTGTAACATCCCCTGCCCCCATAATCACCAGCGTATCCTGAGGATGCAAATCGGCCATAATACAGGTTATCGCATGATCAAAATCCGACACCAATACCGCGTTGCTTCCATTGCTCACAATACCCGCAACCAACTCTTCAGCGGTTTTGGAATGATTCACGATCTCCCCGGCACTATATACCGGCAATATGTAGGTGCGGTTTGACCGCGAAAAAGACTCGGTAAACCCCTTAAATAAATTGGTCAGCCGGGTATGCCGATGCGGCTGAAAAATGGTTATAATCCGCGTATTCGAAAAACTTTTATACAAACCCTCTAGGGTAGAAATAATCTCGGTAGGATGATGGGCATAATCATCGTATATCCGAATATCCTGCCCTTGATACACCAACTCCAATCGCCGCTTGACCCCTTTAAACGCCGCAAGCCCATTCAAAATATGCTGAAGGGGAATGTTGTTTTGAAGCGATATGGCAATCGCACCCAACACATTGGCCACATTATGCTTACCAAATAACCGAACCTTTACGGTGTCGATTGCCTTATTGTTAATCATCAATGTAAACGATATTCCCTGCCAACTGTATTGAATATTTTCCGCCCGAACCCGCGCCCCCGATGCATCAATACCGTAGGTAATAAATCGGCTCGGATTCGCTATTTTTTTGTACACTTTTTCCGATAGTGGATCATCCAGATTGATGGCACAATACCCCGGGATATCGACGATAAATCGATAAAACGCATCCACAACAGCCGCCTTATCGGGATAAAAATCCACGTGCTCATGCTCAATATTGGTTACGACAGCGTGGGTAGGCTTGGCCATTAAAAAAGAGCCGTCACTTTCATCTAATTCAGTAATAAACCACTCTTTTTCATGAATTGCCGCATGGGGGCGATCCACCAATAGACCACCAATGCAATACGATGGATTGGCCCACTCCAAAAAAATCCGCATAATAAGCGATGACGTGGTGGTTTTGCCATGTGTCCCAACAACCCCAAGAGATTGTGCAAAATCCGTCATAATTTGCGCCAATAACTCGCCTCGACGGATAATGGTGCACCCCAGATCCACTGCACGACGGTACTCCGAATTTTGGGAGGAGACCGCGGTTGACACCACCACAATCCAATCCGAATCCGCGATATGGTCGGGATGATGGTCGGTAAATACAGTAATGCCACAGGCCTCAAAGCGATCCAACCGAATGGTTGGTGAAATATCCGATCCCAGCACACGGTGCCCTTGACTAACCATGATTTCAGCCAATCCACTCATGCCAATCCCATTGATCCCAATAAAATAATACGTCGGCAACATACTACAACATCAACTCCAAGCCAAACGAATATCCCGACGAATCCTGTATTTTGGACGTGATTATATGGGTGAGATTTGCACGAATATAGGCCGTGGGGTGTATGCTAATACCCATCAACCACATGGGTGATTGCGCCACCTGCTTATAGCCCAATGTAACCCCACCAATCCGCCCTATTTTATAGGTTCCACAAGCCGATAAAACCGATACGTTGGTGTAATTTGTGGCGATAGAATAATCCAGTGCACCGGTAATGGACTGCCATGATGGCGTCCAATATATCCCCGCATATTGCGGAAAAACGGCCTCCTCACCCGATGACCATTGATACGTGTGGCCCAACGCATTGACCAGGCGTATACCCACCTGATTGTTCCACACATAGGGCGAGGATACCGCCGCACTGAGTTGAAACGTCGTGGCGTGTTTATCGACAAATTCGCGGTAATAGGCCGTACCCTGTATGGCCAAATTCACCGATTTCAACTGTGGCTGGAAGGCAAGGACCATCGTATGGAATGCATCCGATACCTGTCCATTTTGGTAGGGCCCAAGAGCATCCTGCGCCACACGCGGCAACGATGCGGTGCCATACCAGGAATACCCCACACCAACTTGTCCCAGGGATGTTGGTACAACCATCGCTGTGGCCATCCAATTATACCCCCACTCTCGATTCTGATGGGCAAATCCGACACGATACGTATTGGTTGGCGTGGTTGGCCTCGGGTAAAATACCCGCCCAATAGCCGTATCCACATCGGTAACAAAAAAATGCCCCACATTCGGAAACTCAGGTGGTAGAGCCCCTCCCCATACATGCCCCACCCACATCACTATCGTAACCAATACCATTATACCCATTGTATGCCCTCGGTTTGAAGCCAGCCCGTCAATCCATTCGCAAATTGAATATACACCCATCGATCCGACGCCTTGATAATTCGAAATTCAGCGCCTTTATGGGCATAAAATAAACCATTTTGAGTTTGTGATGGCCCCGAATAGATCATAACGCGATCCCGATTCACAATGCCATACTCCGGATCGCGCCACAGGATTATACCCATAACAATCGCCAGCCAGATTCCGCCAAAGGCCACAACGGGCCGCTTCAACCACCTCAGATTTTGAAAACGATACATGGCTCCAACAAGGGCTAGAACCGGTAGGGCCACCAAAACCATAACCATACGCCACGCACTGCGATTCAATCCCATGATAGCGGTAAAATGCTGATTAAAAAATAAATCCTGATCAATAAATGCCGCATTAATCACATGAATATTATGCTGCGCATCCGAATGCCCTGGATCAATCGCCAAGGTTCGCAAAAACGATTGCTTGGCCATAACCAAATCCCCCAATCGAAAATAGGACGCCCCCATGTTATACCAGTAGGCTGTGTTGTACGGCTGCGCCTGAACAAGATCGCTATATAGGGATTTTGCAACCGTATACTGCTTACTCAAATAGGCTTGACGCGCCGACCGCTCATCGGCCGCATATCCCAAACATGTCATCAATACTATGGCCCATACCATCCGATACATTATCGATTCACCTCCTCAATGATATCATATAAAATGCGCTTAACACTATCTAAAAAAGAGTAATTTAATGATTTTTCTTTTGAAAACTGGACTAGTTGAGCATTTTTTATCCATTGGCACGCGCTGGCAATCAAGGCCTCCGATACGCCGGCCTGTGTTAAGCACTGCTGTACCGACCGTATTGCTATCACGGCCTGCGTGTACCCCGCAAAAACGATTAGGGTGTCCAAAAAAACCGCTTGCATATCGGCGATTGATCCCGAATGATCCAATTGCTGAATACGTCGTAATACAGCGCGCCGCTTAGCCGCCATGGTGGGTTTTTGATAAGCAAAGCGGCGCCACATCCCATAAACCACCCACAGTCCTGCAACCAAAGCATACCCGCTCAGCCCCCAAATGCCATACCTATCATCACTCATGAGGGCCCGTAACCGAACCGCATAGGTGGGGTCCATTAAAAAATGAATATCGGTAACGCGTTCAATAGCGGGATCGTTTTGAAACGCGTCATCCGACACCGACAGCGTAAATGGCTGAGATTGAATGGTGGTATACGCCATGCTATCTTTCGAAAAATACGAAAAAACAATGGGGGGAATCGTTAAAACACCGGGTTTATTGGGAATAATCACATAATCAAAGGCATGGCGATTGGGATCGTCCGCCGTACCGGTCGTGTTGGGCACCGACAATACCCGGTAATCGACGGTATCCGGAATAACCGGTGGCGATACCGCCCCGGGTTGATCACTCGAAAGAATGACGGTCATTTGAAAAGTTTGTGAATCCGATAGCCCATTGGGGGTAATCACCGTCATGGTATACTGGCCAATTGCCCCTGTAAATGATGGCGGTTTGGGTTCTGGAAGCGGTCGAACCGTTATGGTTACGCTGTCCGATTGAATGCGATAGTCCCCCGCAAATGGATCCAAAACAAAGCGTGCCGTAACCGGCGGAATCACCTGCTCCCCAACACCCAATGGCCGTATAGTGCGATTTACAAGCTCCAATTCATAGTACCGTTGCCCCCCTTTTTGAACAATCGATTCGGGCTTGACGGGATTGTTCACCTGCCACACATCGGTTATATCGTCTTGATCAATGGCAATCGAGCTCCATAGCGCAATGCGTCGATATAATTTGACCGAGTAAGTCACTTGTTCTCCCATAAAAATATCGGATGCCGATACCGATGCCTCTAAAAAAACCGACGAATTGGTTGGCTTGGGCGACGGTCGGGTTTGTATTGGCGTTGGCACTTGGGGGGACCCCGTGGCCGCAGCCTCTACAACAACCAACCGAATCGGCTGTGTGGATGCGGTAATACCCTCATGGTCAATACTAAAGGCATCGATAATAAAAATACCGGCTTTTTTGGGCATGAGGCGGTACCGATACGATCGGGATCGACTGGACACCCCATTCACCATTGTAAATGCGGATGATTGACTGGTGGATACAATGGTAAAGTCCGATTGTAAATCCGGAATCGTTATATGTGGATACAGGTCCCCAGCCGCTCCATTTACGGTTAATGTCAACACAAATGCCTGATTTTGGGGCACTTTAGACTGACTTACGGTAGACACGAGCGATACCTCTTCTGCCTGTATGGCGCCTCCCATGATTAGCGTAATGGCGATACAAAGACCCCATTTTTTTACCATGAATCGCCCTCAAATACAGATTTTACCGCTTTTTGCTGTTTTTCACGGGCTTGTTTTTCGGCCATATCCACCAAATAGTGAATCTGAGCATTGGAAATAGCTTGCTGCGAATTGGGTTGGGTTGCATCCGCTGCCGTTTCTGAACCGGCTGCTGTCGAATCCCTATTATTCGAATCGGTCTCGCCATCCGGAGACGCATTGTGATCATCTTGGTGGCCCGATTCACCCTCTTCCGCCGCATCGGCGGGCATGTCGCCATCCGTTGAGGGAGTGGGTGGCTTTTGTGCGTTGGATTCGCCCGCTTCATCGGCGTTATCCCCCTTCGTTTCTGATGCGGCATCGCTGGTGTCGGGGGGGGCAACATCACGCAAAATCATTTCAATGGTTTCTTTGGTTTTTATATGATTCGGATCAACAGCTAACACCTGCTTATAGTACGCTAATGCCGCCTCGCGGTCACGGTTACGCCAATACGCGGTTGCCAAATTATACAAGGCCTGTTTTTTTAAATCCCCCGATACCAAGGGGAGTGATTCGTGATACGCTGTAATCGCCGCATCGTATTCCCCGGCCTTAACGTACGCATTGGCTAGATTATAGTACAATGCCCCGTTATCAGGGTCATCTCTCAAGGCCATTTTAAACGCCTCGATTGCCGCTGAATAATCCTGACGATTATACGCCGTTACACCCGGATGAGCGGCCCACAACGGCCCCGCCCACATTAGCAAAATTCCCGCAACAATCACGGTATACCGCATTAAAAAGCGCGGGTACCCATACTGAATAATAGCGATCACTAGTGCTAATCCCAAAACCACATGGTATCGATCCACACGTGTTACGCGTTGCGTGCTGGCCAACCGTTTGGTTTCACTCGTTGATAATCGACTGTATAGCGTGTCAGCCACCACGGGTGATACCCGACCATCAATCATCGGTTGCCCATCGACTAATCCCGCCAAGGCCGCAAGTGCGGCATCATCCCGCTTTGTCAAAACAATCGCACCATTTCGGTCTTTTTTTAGTGCTGTTGTATTGGTGTCGGGATCTCGCCATGGGATCGGTTCTCCTTGACGAGAGCCCACCCCAACCACCATCATATCAACCCCCATTTTTTTAATCATTGCCCGAATCGCCATCGTATCCAATGGCGGTAAAAATTCACCATCCGTTAGCACAATAATCGTGGTTGCATGCGCATTGGCCGGATCCATATGCTGTTCCACAACCGATAGTGCCTGGGTAATATTGGACCCGGATGACCCAATCATCCCCACATGCATATCCTCTAAAAATAACTGAAGGGCCCCATAATCATGGGTCAACGGCACGTACACATACGCAGTACTGGCAAATGGAACAATGGCCACCAAATCCCCCGACAACCGCGAGACCAACTGCTGAATATGATACGTAGCCGTCCCCAATCGATTGGGGGCACCATCTTCAGCCAACATGCTCAACGATGTATCCACAACAAAAAAAATATGACGCCCCTGCCGCTCAACCGTTTCAAATCGCTCCCCATATTGCGGACGCATTAGCGCAATAATAACACTGGTCAACACCAAAAGTGTCAGTACCCGCTGCCAAAAATACACCCCCGAATCACTCAATCGAATGGTTGTTGCCCATCGGGATGGGTGTTGAAATTGTGCCCACATCCGTTTTCGTTGACCAAACCGCAGGGTATAGCCAATCGCCAATAACGGAATAATCCCCAATAAAAGTCCCCATTCGGGATACTGAACCATTATGGTAGCACCCCAATCAAGGGCCCCAGCCCAATCCATTGCCGTAAAATGATCATGCAGGCAATAAAGGCAATAATATATGGAAATAACTCATGAACAACGCGGGTCTTCGTGGTATTGATGTCGGTCTTTTCAAGCTGATCAATGGTGGCATAGATATCGGCCAATTCCGTCGCGTTGGTAGCATTAAAATACTGGCCATTTGCAGTTTCAGCAATTTTCTTTAACGTCCTATCGTCAAATTCTGTTAAAATTAATTGGCCGTTGGGGTACCGGGCATACCGCTTCCCGTATGTTGGATGGTATATGGGAATGGGGGCCCCTTCTTTATCACCAATACCAATCGTGTAAATGCGAATCGCATTGGTTTTTGCAAAATTGGCGGCCGAAATGGGATCAATTTGCCCGGCATTATTAACCCCATCGGTAATCAAAATAATCACCTTGGATGCCGCATCCGCCGCTATCAATCGGTTGACACCTGTGGCAATAGCCAAGCCAATCGCGGTTCCGTCACCCGCATCGCCCACCGCAACATCGTTAATACGATTAATAATAATGGCATGATCGGTGGTCAGGGGAGAAGCGGTTAGGGCATCGGTTCCAAAAATGACCAATCCAATCCGATCACTGGGGCGTTTTTTAACAAATCGTTGCAGGGTTTCTTTGGCAACCGTCATCCGGTTTTTGGGACTAAAGTCTTCGGCATTCATACTGCCCGATGTATCCAAAATGGCCACAATATCAATCCCTTTTTGGCGACTGTATTGATGCGCAGTAATCCATTGGGGTTGGGCTAAAGCAACGACCATCATCACCAATATGCCCCGCTCAAGCCATCGATCCAATGCTATTAGCCGAGTCGCTTTTTTAGAGACCAACGACCGCATCCACGCCGCCTTGGGAAACCGAATGGCGTGGTGAATGGCATGCCGCCGAAGCCCATACATCAGCGCAATCACAGGAATCAACCCCATCAGTACCCACGGGTATTTGACGATCATGAGGCCGGATCTCCCGCTATCGCTTGGATGAGCTCAGACACAGCATCCACAGTCTTTTGGCATGTGGCACGAACAAATTCCGGCGATTCGCTAAATTTATAATAATCGATTTCATTGGCCAATCGCGCCAACGTCGTGGCATCCCGCCGCGTTATGGCGGGGTGACGATTCACCAAACGGATCATTTCACGAGTCGTAGCATCCACCACATTCAAGCCCGTTTTTTCGGTAATATAAACGGTCATGATCGCGGTTAGTTGAAAATAAATGGCTTTAAGGGCGACGGGATCATCCGTTATGGACTGACGCAACGCATCCAGAGCCGATTGTGCCACCACCAGTGGATCGGGCTGAGGTGCCACCACAACCATGCGTTTAGCGGGTCGACGGTATGCCCAAAAGGCCCCCATAGCCAAAAGCCCACCAATCAATCCAATAATGGGCCACATACCCATATGCCATAATGGGGCCAATGGCTCAATATCATGCCAATTGTTTTGGGTTGGAACGCGTGCCTCCACGGTTAATGTAATGGCCGGAAGCGTTACCGGACCATCAGCGGTTATAACCGAACGGGTGGGAATGGTGATGGGATCTATGGAAAAAATACGATAAACGGTCTCTATTTGATTGGCTGTTGGCCCGTTGTGCGTGGTTTGCGATACCTGCTCCAAACCTGTCGGCAGGCCGATAGCATCCGGTATGGTGCCTGAATACGTAATGGTGTAGGTAACCGTATCCCCAACAAACACCGACGATGTCGATACATCGTGCGTCGGAAACGCATACGCGATTGTTGTCATAAAAATACCCCAAGCAATGGCTTTCATCGGCGATTAAAATACTGCTGCAACACGGTAATCACATCATCCGTGGTCATCGTGTTCAGTGGGACTACGCCCATACGACGAAATAATCGCTCTCGCTGCACTTTTCGACTCGCCAGTACACCATCAATACTATCTTGAAATGCCACCGATTGGGTGTCACAGACCATCTCTTCACCGGTCTCCGCATCCTTCAATACCACAATCCCAGACGGTGGAATCGATTGTTCAACAGGATCTTGAATAACAACGGGAATAACATCGTGCTTTTGGCACAATCGTTGAAAATCAGCTTCATAGTTATCGCAAATAAAATCCGACACTATAAATACCACACTGCGTCGTTTAAGCGCATTCATAAGGGTTTGACAAAGGGCCCGAATCGATGTTTGCGTCGACGCTGGCTGATGATTTACCAACCGAGACAACACGGTAAACATGTGCTGCTTCCCATGTTTGGGGGGCTGCACCCATTCCACGGTATCGGTAAAAAGAGCCAACCCGACCTGATCGCCATTGGCGACAGCCGAAAATCCCATGATAGCGGCAATTTCTAAAGCCCGATCCAGCTTCGCTTGATGCCCACTCTGGTAAAACACGGACTGACTCATATCAACCGCTAGCATCACAATCAAATCCCGATCCTCTTCAAATTCTTTGATATAGGGTTCATTCAATTTGGCTGTCACGCGCCAGTCAATCCGTCGCACATCATCCCCATAAGCATACGGTCGAACATCATTGAACTGCACCCCCGTGCCCTTAAACCGCGAGTGGTACGCACCACTAAAAATGGAATCCACCCAACCCTTGGTTTGTATATCTATTGTTCGAATTTTTTTTACAAGTTCCTCAGCATTCACTAAGGGACCTCAACATTTCCCAAAATGGTATCAATAATTTTATCCGCTGTCATGGATTCCGCTTCGGCAGCAAAGGTCAATTGCAACCGATGCCTCAGAATGGCGTGCGCCAAATACTTAATATCCTCAGGAACAACATAATTGCGACGGTCAATAAAAGCGTACGCCTTCGCCGCAGCAATAAACGCCAACGTGGCCCGCGGGGAGGCGCCACAGCGAATATACGGCGCCAATACCTCGAGACCTACCCCACCCGGATGACGGGTGGCATCCACCAAACGCACAACATACTCACTGACTTTTTCATCAATATAAATGCTGCCCGCCAATGCTTGAATTTTGGGAATATAATCCACTGGCATAACCGGCGACGTAACGGTCGGAGCGCCTTGTTGAAATCGCTTAATAATATGCTTTTCTTCGTCCAAGGTCGGGTAGGTCAGAACCACTTTCATAATAAAGCGATCCATTTGCGCTTCGGGTAAGGGATACGTCCCATCCTGATCAATGGGATTCTGAGTTGCCAATACAAAAAAAGGACGCGGTAAATCGTAGGTGGTGGTACCAATAGTGATTTGGTTTTCTTGCATACTTTCGAGTAAGGCGCTTTGAACTTTTGCGGGGGCACGATTAATTTCATCGGCCAATATAAATTGCGAAAACAAAGGGCCTTTTTTGGTATCAAATGTTTGGGTTTGCGCATTATAAATCTGTGTACCTGTAATATCACTTGGTAACAAATCGGGCGTGAACTGAATGCGTTTATACTCACAATCCAATAAATTAGCTAGCGTACGAATCATAAGCGTCTTAGCCAAACCCGGTACACCTTCTAATAGGACGTGCCCATTTGCAATTAAGGCAATTAGGATTTTCTGCATGGCATCATGCTGCCCCACAATCACGGATTGCCAGTGTTGATTTAAGGCTGCCAGCTGATCGTTAGCCGATTTAATTTGAAGGGAAACCCCTGAATTTTCCTCAATCGTTTGACTCACGTACGAACTCCTTTACTTTTAGCCTCAATTATAGCCGGAATACCATGAGAATAAAAGTCACTAACCAAAAAAACGCTGGTATTCCAGTTTAAACGGCTTATCGCGGTCCCTCTGTGGGCGGGTTCGCAATGGCGATAAAAACCGTATACGCATCCTTAATTGTGGCCACAAAACGCGGTATAATATCGCTATTTTTGGGCCATTCGTCTTGGCATTGCTGGGGCAATATGGCCGTTTTAATGCCACTAAATGTCATCGCACTGCGGTACCGATCCAGGTTTGAAAAGGGTAAAATTTCGCCAGTCAACCCCACTTCCCCCAACACCACGACATCCTTTGAAAGGGCTCGGCTGGTGTGTGACGACAATATGGCATAGCAAATCGCCAAATCGACATCCGGCAAGGGGGACTTAATCCCCCCAATCAATGACAAAAAAATGTCCTTACTGGTTAATTTAAGGCCAAAAAATTTATCCATAATTGCAATCATAACGTGGCAACGGTGGGAGTCGAGCCCCATGAATGTTCGCTTAACCGGCTGATACCCCGAAGGCGCCACCAGGGATTGCAGCTCAATGAGCATGCCACGTGTTCCCGATAAAATCGCCGTAATAATTGCTCCCGGCAATGGGGGTTTATTCAAATCCGATAAAAATGTATCATTGGGCCCCAAACCCGTTAACCCATCTGCCGTCATTCGAAACATCCCCGTTTCATTGGTGGTTCCATACCGATTTTTTAAGGAACGCATCACGCGTAGCCCCATGGATCGATCCCCTTCAAAAAATACAATCACATCCACCATATGCTCAAGCATTTTGGGACCCGCCAATTGACCATCTTTGGTAATATGCCCCACCATAATACCCACCGCATTCAACAACTTAATAGTTGTTATAAACATAGCCGCACACAACCGCACCTGATTTAAAGCCCCCGGCATCGCCGTAACTTTTTGGGTCGTCACCATTTGAATAGAATCCAAAATAACCAGCTCCGGGGCTTCATTTTCAATGGTGGTCACAATGTCGTCCATATCGGTAGTTGCCACAATAAATACATTGTCCGGAATGGTTTTAACGAGACGCCCCGCACGCTTTTTAACCTGAATCGCGGACTCTTCGGCCGTAATATACAGGGTTTTATGGCCCCGTTTGGCACAATCCAAAGCCGATTGCAACACCAACGTCGACTTGCCAATCCCCGGCTCCCCACAAACCAAATTCACACTGCCATCGACCCAACCCCCACCCAATACGCGATCCAACTCCGCCGAGCCCGTTAGCCGCGTAACGGTTTTAGGCTCCTGAACCGCCTGTAGTGATGTTACCGGTGCCCCAATTCCATGCCCGGTAGACGCGGCACGAATCCGAACCGGCTCCAGGGCATTCCATGCAGCACACTGATCACATTGCCCCTGCCAACGAATATAGGTGGCCCCACACTCTAAACAGGTATACTGAGCGGTTGGTTTAGGGGGCATGAATGAGCGACGGCAGGGTTAGAACCGTAAGCTCCTTGGGCTTGGGCTTTAATTGACGAATCGTAAACCCCACCTGGTCTTTGACCATACTGCAACGAATCGATACATCCTGTCGCAAATGCCGTTTTAGCAATGCATCTGCCATCGGGTCTTCCAAATTCTCTTGCAATGACCGACGCAATGGTCGTGCCCCCATACGCAAATTGGTGCCTTTTTGAGTAATATAATCAACAACCGCATCATCCACTTTCAGCTGAATATTTTTCTCTTTTAATCGCTCAGACAATTCATCCAATAAAATACGGGCAATTTGGCCCATGGCGGACTGCCCCAAGGGTTTAAAAATAACCACATCATCAATCCGATTAATAAATTCAGGTCGAAACTCGCGGGCGATTTCATCTTTAAGCTTTTCTTTCATATTGCTATAATTTGCTTCATCCTCGGACTGCGTTTGAAATCCCAATGACGACGCTTTTTGGATATACTTTGCCCCGACATTCGAGGTCATAATAATAATCGTATTTTTAAAATCCACCGTGCGTCCATTCGCATCGGTAACGTGACCATCTTCCAAAATTTGCAACAAAACATTCAATACATCCGGAGAAGCCTTTTCAATTTCATCAAACAACACAATCGAGTATGGCCGACGACGAACGGGCTCTGTTAACTGGCCACCATCATTGTAACCCACATAGCCTGGTGGGGATCCAATCAATCGGGATATGGTGTGTTTTTCCATATATTCGGACATATCAATACGAATCATGGCATCCAATTTTCCAAACAAATTGAGTGCCATTTGCTTCGCCAACTCCGATTTTCCAACACCGGTTGGACCTAAAAACAAAAAAGATCCCGTCGGACGCTTGGGGTTTTTTAATCCCACTTTAGACCGCTTTACAGCACGAACCACCGCTTTCACTGCATCTTCCTGCCCCACAATTTTTTTTTGCAAATCCTGATCCATGCGAAGTAGCTTTTCGGATTCTTCTTGTGTAATTTTAGTAACCGGAATACCCGTCCACAACGCCACCACCTCCGCCACAATTTGCGCATCAACAATTTTTGCAGCATAGCGTTTTTGCAATTCGGTAAACCCAGCCGTTTGTTTCATCAGATTGGCTTGCTCATGGATCAACTGATCGCGATCACGTTGATCCGACGCCGTACTGGTTAATGATGCATGAATACGATTCAGGTCAGCAAAAAGCTGAACATCCGCCTCCGGTAATTTGGATGACTCTAACATTACTTTGGAGGACGCCTCATCAATGACATCAACCGCTTTATCGGGTAATTGCCGATCTGTAATAAACCGCGTCGACATTTCCACCGCTTCAAAAATGGCATCTTCGGTAATTGTCACGCCATGAAAAACCTCATATCGCGATTTAATGCCACGCAAAATCGCAATGGTTTGCTCTTTGGAAGGCTGCTCCACCAATACCGACTGAAACCGTCTCTCTAGGGCCCCATCCCCCTCTATGTGCTTACGGTATTCATCCAATGTTGTCGCGCCAATGCATTGTAATTCACCGCGTGCTAAGGCAGGCTTAAACAAATTGGCGGCGTCCAAACTTCCTTCAGAACTACCGGTGCCAATAATGGTATGCAATTCGTCAATAAACAAAATAATGTTCTTGGCTTTTCGAACTTCTTCCATAATTTTTTTGACCCGATCCTCAAACTCCCCACGGTACTTTGTACCGGCTACCAAAAGCCCCAGATCCAATGTGATTAACCGTTTATTCCGAAGTTTTTCGGGCGTACTTGACTGATGCAAAATTTGCGCCAATCCTTCCACTACAGCCGTTTTTCCAACACCAGGCTCCCCAGTTAACACCGGATTGTTTTTTGTACGTCGCGACAAAATTTGAATCACGCGCTCCAACTCTTTTTCGCGACCAATAACCGGATCCAACGTATTGTCTTTTGCCAAAGCCGTTAAATCACGGCCAAATAAATCCAATGTTGGGGTAGGCGCTGCGGACGATACGGCTTTAGCGGTGGATTCGACGCGCTTGCCCAAGGCCAAAAACAATGCCTCTTTGAAGGAGGCGCTTTTGACCCCCAAATCCGACAATACTTTTGCCGCAATATTGGTTGGATCCCGAAAAATCGATAAAAACAAATGCTCCAGATTCACATAATTATGGCCCAATTTACGTGCTTCATCCCAAGCATTGGACAAAATCTGTTTGGCCTGCTGGGTGAACGGTATATTCGAAGACACATCACTTGAAAAATTCAAGTTAAGCTCATTTTCAATGTTTTCTCGAATATCACGGGGGTCCACGTTCAACTGCCCGAGCGCTTTCACAACAATTGTATCGGGATCGTGAATGATACCTAAAAGAATATGCTCCGTACCTACATAGGCGTGATGAAACCGCTTTGCCTCTTCTTGCGCCACCATAATGGCCTGTATTGCTTTTTCTGTGAACCGTGAAAACATTTATATTCTCCCTAAACTTTAAACTAATCTATAGTGTAATAAATTTGGCACGCAATCACAAGTTTTATAAACCGCAATCATTCCGTCGGGCTATTATGGTTGATTTTGCCCGGAGCGCCACGCTCTTTGAAAACGGTATTGTGTAGCCATCGCACAACATCCACATGCCCGTTTGTCTCGGCACTTTTTAACGCGTCATTGTCATTGGTGCGAAAATCCGCAACCCCCAACCCATATGTATGGTATAGGCATTTTAATACGCTAAGCAACCCATTTGCCGCAGCATATCGCAGCGCATAATTCCTATTGGATCGGGCATCATTTGCCCTCAAGCCATACGTGTAGTACAGGCATCGAAGCACATCGATATGACCATTGGCAGCGGCTTTTTTAAACGCCTCATTATCGTTCGTCCGTGCATCATCACGGTCCAATCCGTATGTATTTCGCAGGCATTTTAATACCCTATATTGGTTATGCTCCGCGGCAAATCGCAATGCATAATTGGCCTGAACGCGTGCATCATCAGCGTTTAACCCATAGGTATCATGCAAACATTGAAGGGTATTCACACGATTCATCGAAGCGGCCTTTTGGAGGGCATAATGACCATTGGCTCGCGCATCATCGGCCGTTAGCCCGTAGGTATCATGCAAACATTCCAATACCTGGAGACTATACCCTTCCGCGGCTTTTTGAATGGCTTCGTTGCCATTGGCTCGCGCATCATCAGCACGTAAATCACAGGTATCGTGCAACCACTGCAATATGGCGATAGCCCCGTGTGTTGCCGCACGCCGCAACACATAATTGGTGTTGGCCCGCATATCATTTGGCGTCAATTGATACGTGTTATAGATCCATTGCAACATCTCCACTGAATCATCACGTATGGCACACAATAGCCCCTTATCATACATGAATCGAATATCATTTGGATGCAGCGCATACCGCTTACATAGCCATCGGAGTCCATCCATATTGCGACAAATCTGTTTCAACAGCCACTGATCATCGGCTCGTAAATTATCGGCATTAAGAACCCCATAGGTATCGTGAACCCAGGTTAATACCTCCGGCTGATATGCGTCGGCAATACATCGAAACAAACCCAATATATCAATCGCCCGATTGACGCGAAGTTCGTAAACACGGTACAACCATTTCAATATATAAAACCCGCCTTTGATAGTCGCCGCGCTTTGAACCACACTATTTAGCACATGGGTATCATTGGGTATCAAATCGGATATGGTGCACAGCCATTGGACCACATCCCAGTGCCCCCTTCCCGCGGCCATTCTACACGCACGCTCATAATTGTTATGGGCATTATTAGTGGGCAACGGGTAATGACGCTGCAACCATTTTAATACCCCCAAGTGACCATTGGTGGCCGCCATTTGAAATGCACGCTTATTCCGATCGTGTACATCATTTGCGGTCAATTCATATGTGGCGCCCAACCATTTTAAAACCTCCAAATGCCCATTAGCCGCTACGTCTTGAAATCCCGATTTGTTGTGGCCGAGAACATCATTTATCGTCAAATTGAAGGTGTTATGCAGCCATTTTAGTAGGTGCAAATGCCCCTGTTTGACAACCGCTCGAATAATGTGTCCATCATCTGCTCGGACATCCCCAACATCCAAACCGTAATGGGTGAATAAACACGTGAACACCCCCATACACCCGTTATTTGCAGCATGTTTTAACGCCTTATTACCACCGTTTCGTGCATCATCTGCCCCCAATGAATACGTTGTTTGCAGCCATATCAATACATCCAAATGATTATTTTGAACCGCAGATTGGATCACCCCAAAAAAATCGTTTCGCAGATCACTTATAGCCATAGGGTATGTCGTGTGTAGCCATTTCAAGACATCCAAATGGCCATTGAAAGCGGCCTGTCTAAACGCCATCTGGCTGGATTTTTGCACATCATCAGCCGCCAAATCATAGGTTGCATACAGCCACGTGACAATATCCAAAAAACCATTGGCTGCCGCCGATGTAATTGCTAAACAATCGTTTTGTCGAATATCCTCAGCGGTAAGACCATAGGTGCGCTGCATCCATCTTATTGTATTCCAATGACCATTCCGAGCCGCTGCACCAAAGGCATCCACAATCGTGTCCGCATGGGCATTTTTTGAAAACAAAAACGCCCGTTGACAGGCTTTAATGCCGATGGTTCCAAATCGTGCACAATCAAAAAACAACCGCTCTTTTTGTTCAATTCTTAAGTCCGTATCCTCCCATTGGGTGGGCCGATTAAACCAACCAATTCCCCGTGGCAAATGAACCTCGCCGATCAAATACTCCCGTCCCATGGATGGACTAACCTCAGCCAAAACCCGCAGAATACGTTTAATATACTGGATTTTGTGGGCACTATCCCAACTCGATTGATTGATGATAATCGTGGCCCGAACCGCATCAATCGCATTAAAAAATGGCCGCATGTACGGTTGGGCGATACTTCCATCCAAGGCACTGATTATCAGTCGATGGGTCGTAAACCGATCCTGTGTGCACGTAGTGTATATTTTTTCTTTTAAATCAGCATCCAATTCGCCAATCCCCACCGGATGAGGCGGATGGAATACCATAACTTGTGGGATGCGTCCTACTAACGCTTCTACCGTTGCTGCCTGTGCGGGACTGGCTTCAGGGGCACCGGTGTCATTTTGTGAATCCGTACGGGCAACAAGCGCCCCACCGGTGTTTAAAGAGGGCCAATTTGATATCATAATGCCTACTATAATGGCTTAATCCAATACAGAATGCAATTGCCATGATATCGCCACCCGGTCAGACCTTAAATCGCGTATGAATTGACCCCCAAGACTTTTCTTTTTTGCAAACATAGCGTATTTTTTGTGTATGGGCGCAATAACAATGGCTGTAACCAATCAAAAAGGCGGCGTGGGAAAAACAACCACGGCGGTGAACGTGGCCTTGTTTATTAGCGACTTTGGCTATCGAACCTTACTCATTGACTTGGATCCGCAAGCCAATGCCACATCGGCCATTGGGATTGCCGTCACAACAATCCGTTACTCAATCTACGATGTATTATCCGGCACGCATGCCCTTGATGACTGCACCTACCCCACCGCATTTGAAAACCTTCACCTGCTTCCTGCATCGCATGCGCTAGCGGGCGCCGATGTTGAGCTGTCCCAAATTGTTTCACGTGAAACAATGCTTCGTCAAATGCTTCAGCCCATTCAGTCCGAATACGATTATATCATCATTGACTGCGCACCATCCTTAAGCCTCCTTACATTAAACGCGTTTACGGCAAGCCAGCAGCTTATTATCCCATTGCAGTGTGAATATTTTGCCTTAGAAGGACTGGCGAAATTAATGAGTACATTCCAACTGGTAAAGGATCGGATTAATCCATCCCTGAATGTTCTTGGCATTGTGCTAACAATGTTTGATCGTCGCACCCAACTCAATCGGCAAGTCGTCGCCAACGCCAAATCGCATTTCAAAAACCTAGTATTTGACACCATCATTCCCCGAAACATCCGCTTAGCCGAGGCCCCCAGCTTTGGCTTACCCATTGCGCTGTATCAGCCCCGGTCATCCGGCTCTATTGCGTATTATCATCTAACCAAGGAGGTTATTCATCGTGCACAAACAAAACCCTAGACTCGGAAAGGGCTTAGACGCCCTCATTCCCGCCCTGGTATCTCGCAACGAATCATCCGTAGATTTGCTGCCCATCGATCGGATTCGCCCCAATCCGTTTCAACCGCGTAAATATATGGACCCCACAGCCCTCGCCGAGCTGGCGCATTCGATAAAAATTCACGGATTAACCCAGCCCATTGTTGTTCGACCCGTTGGCAATGACTACGAAATTGTGGTTGGGGAACGCCGATTTCAGGCCTGCAAATTAAACGAATTCACCACCATTCCGGCTATCGTAAAAAGTGTTTCCGATAAAGAGTCCTGCGAAATAGCGATTGTTGAGAACATTGACCGGGAAAACCTAAGCGTTATTGAAATCGCGCAATCCTTTCAAAATCTCGTGGATACCTTTGGCTATACCCAAGAAAAGCTCAGCCACATTTTTGCGCGATCCCGCTCGTCCATTGCCAACATTATGCGTCTGCTCAAACTGCCTGAATCGGTTCAGCAATTGATGATTGAAGGGGCGCTCCTGGAAGGGCACGCACGAACACTCGTTGATCACAGTCACGATCCCGATACGTGCTTAGCGTTAGCCCGAGATATTATCGACAAAAAACTAACCGTTCGGCAAGCCGAGGCATGGGGAAAAGCCAGCAAAAAAAAGCGCCCCTCAAAAACCGTCGCTATTTTTGATCAATATGCCACCAAACTGTCCAAAACATTGAATACCCCGGTCGACATCCGTCACAACCGCAACAATCAGTTAACCGTTACCGTATCCTACCCGCAATTCAAAGCGTATATTGCGTTTTTAGATCAGCTTTGTACGATCGAAATGCCGCCATCCGAATCCTAAAGTACCAAAAAACCTCACCCGTTCGCGGTGAGGTCACCGAAACAACGGTGTCGTATGGCTCCAAAAAGGGCTTTTGGTTTACGGAAATCGGTACCCAACATACGGCATCCGGCGCGTACCGACCGGGATTTACCCCCGCTAAGGCGGCTAACAGTGCAGGGGGCTTTGCAAATGCTTTCGCCGAAAACGTCTGAATACGCGCTTTTTTGCGATACGTTGTGGCAAACAATTGAAAATCCCCCTCAAAAACAATCAAATTACGAATTCCCAAAGTCGTTTGAATGTGCTGCAAAAATCGCCGTTTACGGGACTTGGACTCCACACAAATAACCGTTGCTTCCGTTAATAACGCAATAATTACACCAGGAAACCCCGAGCCCGATCCAATGTCCACATGAATGCCACCGTGATTCACCAGCCCCGCCAATTGAATGGAATCTTCGGTGTGATATGGCAAATGATCATAGCTTTTTTTTGAATAAATATTGGTATGGGCGTTATAAACCCTTAGCTCATCACAAAATCGTTGAATTTGGGCCAAATTATGATCGTTTAGCATGGGAAATAACCAACATAAGATCCGCAGGATTAATTCCGGCGATTTTTTGCGCCTCACGAACCGTTTTGGGTTTAAACCGCTGCAGTTTATCCCGGCTTTCGGTACGAAGGCCCGATACGGCATCCATATCAATGGCATCAATCGGTAAATCATTGAATCGATTCAAATCCGCAACCTGCTTCTCTTGGCGACGAATATAGCCTTCGTATCGAATATGGGTAACAGCCTTGGTAACCACTTCGGGATTAAACCGATCCGCCATTGCCGCGCACAAATCCGAAACCGCCACATCGGGTCGCCGAATCAGGCCTGCGTACACCGATCCGGCAACACCGTAGTGGTCCGCCAGCTTAGCGTCCACTTTTTGCGTCGTAAACATATCCAAGCAGGTTAGATAATCCTGATGCTGCTTACGGATAGTGACCATATCCGCATCGGTTAGTAATCCTTGGCTATGCGCCAATCCGGAGAGCCGTTCTAAGGCGTTATCCTGGCGCAACAACAACCGATACTCCGATCGAGCGGTCATCATACGATACGGTTCGTTAATCACCGATTTAGCGGTTAAGTCATCCACTAAGGTCCCCATGTACGATGATTCGCGGGGAACAATCACGGTTGGCTGCGATTGCGCAACATTCGCCGCGTTCATACCCGCAATAAGGCCTTGTGCCGCCGCTTCTTCATAGCCCGAGGTCCCATTAATTTGACCCGCAAAAAACAATCCCCCCACACGCTTAGACTCCAGTGTCGGGAATAATTGATCCGGATACACAAAATCGTATTCAACCGCATAACCCGGTTTGAGCATTATAGCGTGCTGCAACCCGGGGATGGTGTCTAAAATACCACGCTGGGCATGTTCGGGCAGGGATGTATTGAGGCCCTGAATGTACATTTCTGAAGTGGACCGGCTTTCGGGCTCGATAAACAAATGATGGGATGATTTATCGGCAAAGCGCATGACCTTGTCTTCAATCGACGGACAATACCGCGGCCCGGAGCCTTTAATAATCCCCGCATATAACGGCGATTCCCCCAAATTGTCCCGAATAATCTGGTGCGTGTCGGCATTGGTTTGGGTCAAAAAACAGGGCACTTGCTGGGCTTGGCGACCCGTATCGGATGTCCGAAACGAAAAATGCAAAAACCCGGAATCCCCCGGTTGTGGGGTCATTTGGGTGTAATCCAGCGAAGTGGCACACAATCGGGGGGGCGTACCGGTTTTTAAACGTCCGATTTGAAAACCCAAGGCCGCCAATTGCCCGGACAATCGATTGGCCGGGGCCTCACCCATCCGGCCAGCCGGCTGATGCGTTAATCCCACATGCGTCATTCCTTTTAAATAGGTTCCGGTTGTAATAACCACCGCTGAGGCCATTGAACGTCGCCCCTCGGCATCCACCACGCCAATCACACGGCCATCCGAAACCAATACATCGGCGACCTCCGATTCAATCACATGAATGTTTTGATGACCCTGTATGCGTTTTTGAACGTATTTGGGGTATTCGTATTTATCGTTTTGTGTTCGAAGGGCATGAACCGCCGGACCCCGCGAGCGATTGAGCCACTTAATTTGCAAATAGGTATTATCCGCCGCCTCCCCCATAATGCCCCCCATGGCATCGATTTCCCCCACCATCTGGCCTTTTGCTGATCCCCCTATTGACGGATTACAAGGCATGCTCGCCGCACGACTAAAATCCAAGCAAAAAACCGCGCAACGGGCGCCTTTTCGCGCAGCCGCTAAAACCGCTTCAACCCCCGCATGGCCACAGCCCACTACAATTACATCGTACGTCATCATGACTATCAGGGTAGTTCCCGGCACCCATTTTGTCAATTTGAAACCAACGATACGACCGTGCTAAACTGTGTAGTGTGACGGACTATCTCGCACTCATCCAAACCATACTCACCGATGGTGAATTCAAATCCGATCGAACGGGAACCGGTACCCAATCCATTTTTGGGACCCAAACACGGTATGATTTGCGCAAGGGATTTCCATTGGTGACCACCAAAAAAATCTATTTCAAAAGTGTGGTCAACGAATTGTTATGGTTTATTCGCGGGGCGACTAATATTCACGACCATTTAAACACCGGAATATGGGACGCTTGGGCCGACGCTGATGGAAACTTGGGCCCGATTTACGGCTATCAATGGCGCTACTGGGAATCCTTCGCGCAAAATCAGGCCGGCACATACACCAAAACACATATTGATCAGTTGACCCAATTAATCGATGGCCTGCGCAACAATCCCGACTCTCGCCGCCACATTGTCACCGCCTGGAACGTGGCCGATATCCCCAAAATGGCGCTCCCCCCGTGTCATACGTTTTTTCAATGCTATGTTGCTCAAGGCCATTTGGATTTGCAATTGTATCAGCGATCGGCCGATGTTGCGGTTGGGGTGCCCTTCAATATTGCCAGTTATTCGCTGCTTCTTATAATGCTGGCTCAGGAATGCAATTTAATCCCACGCTATTTTATTCATACCATTGGGGATGCGCATATTTACACGAACCACATGGCCGGTGTCCGCGAGCAACTCACCCGAACACCCAAGCCACGCCCTCGAGTTACCATAGCCAAAAAACCGTTTTTTTCAATTGACGCTGCGGACATTCAATTAAGCGATTATATCCACGATGCGCCCATTCGATTTGAAGTGGCCGTGTAGTTATGCCCACGAATCCCCCCTCATTTGATATAATTGTCGCCCACGATCTGAATCGGGGCATTGGCAAAAACAACGCGTTGCCCTGGACCTGCCCCGCTGACATGCGTCATTTTAAGCAAGTAACAACCCAAGGCCCTGGTCAAAATCGCGTCATTATGGGGCGACGCACCTGGGAATCGCTACCACCCAACTACCGCCCCCTACCTAACCGAGAGAATGTGGTGGTGTCGCAATCCCTTACCCATATTGAGGGGTCCCGGGTTGTGAGCGACCTTGATGCCGCCCTTGCCAACCCGCCCTTAAATGGCCGATTATTTGTTATTGGAGGAGCGCAATTATACAAAACGGCCTTAGCTCACCCCCGTTTGGGCCGGGTCTACGTGACCAAAATCTTTGATCGATTTGATTGCGATACCGTTTTTGCGGATTACAGCCACTTGGTCTGCCGGTATGCCTCAAATATTTGGGTAGGGCCTTGTGTCAACTGCGCTTTTTTTGAATTTACGCACTAAGGGGGGGGTCTAAAAATTGTCCAATACGGGTTGATAACCCGCCGCAATTTTGCGCGCCAACCCCTTAAAAATATAGGTATGCGGAACAATGAGTGCGTACCAATACAGCCGCCCCATTAAGCCATTCGGGCGAAATGTCGCCACCTGCTCCAAGACATACCCCTCGCCCTCGGGAACAATCCGCCACTCCATCCAAGCCTGTCCCGGCAATTTCATTTCGGCATACAACAACAACCGCTTATCCGCTTTATTGGCCACAATCACACGCCAAAAATCCAAGGCGTCCCCATTATGAATCATGGTGGGGTGCGTACGCCCACGCCGAAGCCCCACCCCACCAATACACTTATCCAATAATCCCCGAATAGACCATAACCATGTGGCGTAATACCAGCCATTCGCCCCCCCAATACACCAAAACGATTCCAAACTGGCGTCGACATCCGATACGGGGACACGCTGAATATCGGTTAAGCACCCATATTCCGGCACCTGCATATACACATCCAATGGCTTTTTTTTGGTAATGTGCCAGGAATCTTTCCAACTGGACACCACCATATTTTCCTCAATACGGGTAAAGGCACGGGCCAAGGATTCCGCATAGGATATTTGGCGTATTTCGGGAAAAATCGATTGTATGCGATTATCCGCACACACACTATCGCATTGCATACTGTCTACCAAATACCGGGACAATGAGAAATTGGTGCTGGCAACCAAACACAACCATAAGGACGACAACCGTAACGTCAAAACGGGCACCGACAAAATATACCGATTTAAGCCCCGAAACGCCGCATATTGGGCCATCATCGCTTTAAAGGTCAAGACATCCGGCCCACCCACATCAAAACAATCATTTAAACACTCGGGGTGATCCTGAACCGCAATTAAGAGTCTCACCACCGTATGCACTGAAATGGGCTGGCACCGATTAACAATCCATTTAGGCGCTATCATAATCGGCAATTTTTCAATCAGATCCCGAATAATTTCAAAGGATGCCGACCCCGATCCAATAATAATACTAGCGCGCAACACCGTTGTTGGTATCCCACTCGCCTGCAGAATGGTTTCAACATTCATACGCGATTTTAAATGGGGTGATAGCGGCGAAAAATTGCACAAACCACTCAAATAAATAATCTGACGACACGCCGTTTTAGATACCATTGCCACAAAACAATGCGCCAATTGCGCCTCAAAATCATGCAGATTTTGCACATAATCACTCATGGCATGCACCAAAAAATACGCATGCGTAATGGTGGGCGGCAAAACCGGGGCCTCGGCTTCAGACAATAAATCCCCCACAATAACCTGCGCCCCCATCGCTTCAAAATAGCCGCAACGCTGCTTATTTCGAATAAGGCAAGTGACGGTAACCCCCTGCTCAATTAATACGGGGATCAGTCGCTTGCCAATGTATCCGGTTGCCCCCGTAACCAATACATGCTGCCCCATCATACCTTACGCAGGAACACGTTCCCCCTTCCAATCAAACACCCCACCGGATTCCCCCAATCGGTCCCGCATAACATCCAAAATATGGTTCGCCGATTCAACAGGAGTGAACAGGGTATGATGGCTATTTTTTTGAAACGGTTTGGATAAATCGGTATCCACCGTGCCAGGATGAATCCCCAACAGGGTTAGGGATGGCACGGTCCGGGAATACTCAATGGCAGCGGTTTTAATCACCATATTCAATGCGGCTTTTGCCGCGCGATAACTGTACCAGCCACCCAGTTGATTATCGGTTATGCTACCAACGCGGGCACTAAGCACCGCCAAACAAGACGGCTCAACGGACGTCATTATAGGCGCAATTGCGGCAATAAGCAAGCTGGGGTAAATGGTATTGACCTGAAACGACCACGCCATCTGCGCCGCTGTCAGCCGACGAATGGTTTTTTCTGGGGAAAAATTCGATGAATGTAAGGCGCCTACCGTAATAATCGCCTGATTTAATGGCTGCTGGTCCTGCCGAATGGTATCCACCATGGCCCCATAACTCGCCGGATCCTCAGGATCCCACACTATCGGAACAATGGTTTGATAGGGCGAACAGGTCTCTGAAAAAGTCATCGGCTGGCGTGTCGCCACATACAGCCTCACGGAAGGGTATCGATCCAAACAAGCCTGAACCAGCCCGCGACCAACACCACGACCGCCACCAACAATGAATAGGGTTACCATACAATTCCCATATTACCTAAAATATCTGTTGTTTACCAGGCTATTTTTCACGTATAAGGTGGCCCGGCTTAGATTTTTACCTAAAACGCGCCCCTGTCGCTTAAAACACGAACGGGCCGCCGAAGCGACCCGTTGACTGTGTATTGCTACTTAAAACTAAACTAGAATAAGTACGCTACACCAATACGTGTGTTGTTGAAAACCGCAGTAGAGGTATCTTCTGTAACAATATCAGTTTTTCTAGTGTCGTCAGTGGTTGACATTATATACTTCTTTGTTGTCGTTGAAAAAACATCGGTTTGAGCGGTTAAAACCAAGTTAGATGATAGTGCGCGTTCAACACCCACTGAAAGAGCCAATGTATTGGATGTGTCGATATCACCAAAATATTGGTCTTCTCCTGATGTCATTAAAAAGTTAACCCCAGTTGTCAATGCCGTAACCGAATCCAAGGCAATTTTGTAGTTTCCACCAATTTTAATGGTAGTCAATTGATCTGATTTTTTTGTTGGATCATTAGTTGTTGCATCTGCATCGCCTACTTTGGTTGTTGTTTTTTCAGTTATATCACCAGAATTCGTATTAAACGTCAACTGCGCATTAAAACTATCGTCGCTAATAAACGCACCAACACCCGAATTTTGCTCTGCGATCACACCAAAACGCGGGGCCGCATTAACAACAGTTGCCACAGCAACCAATACAAATAATAAAATTGATTTTTTCATTTTTTACTCCTTTTAAATTTATAAAAATAATTTTTAATATAATTATGATTTTTTGAATCACACTAAATGGTAAATATGTATCACGATCTCCTTTCTGTAACACCACTTTGTTACTTGCCAATAGCTTAACCGATATCATTGGTTAAAACAACTATTTTTTTTTGTCAATCCATTTTATGATAACACCATGACACATGTTGATACCGAATTATTACCCATTTTGATTGAAAATTCCCGGCACAGCAACGCCGATTTGGCCCGAATGCTTAATCGCAGCGAAGCGGCCATTTCAGAATCCATTCAACGCATGCTCGATCAAGGTATTATTCGACGATTCAGTGTGGTTATTGACGAGGATTTAATTGACGGCACCCCCGTTAAGGCCTTGGTGGAACTATCCATTCGACCCGAAAAAGACACCGGATATGATGCCATTGCCCAAACCATTCACCGCTACCCCAATGTGGTGTCCCATTACTTGGTGTCGGGAAAATACGATTTTTTAGTGGTTGTTTCGGGTAAGGACCATCGTGATATTGCGCATTTTGTGTTCGATAAATTAGCCACCATCGAAAATGTGGTATCCACCACCACACACTTTATTTTTAAAGCCTACAAAGAGCACGGCGTTGTAATGGGCAAGCCCGACGTTGCGGATCGGGTTCCATTAATCCCATGACCATTTTTTCCAAACGGGTTCAGCAAATACCCCCCTCCGGTATTCGCCGGTTTTTTGATTTGGTAATGGCCGCCAACGACATCATATCCTTGGGGGTGGGGGAACCGGATTTTTTAACCCCCTGGACGATTCGCGATGAGGCCATCTACCGCATTCAAAAAGGGGCCACAACCTATACCGCTAATAAGGGGCTTTTGGCGTTGCGAACGGCCATTTGCGCGTATGTAGCGCGGCATTTTAATGTGACCGCCACACCGCAGGAGTGTTTGATTACATCGGGCGTTTCTGAGGCAGTGGATATTCTGATGCGCACCTTAATCGACCCCGACGATGCCGTTATTTTACCCGAGCCCATTTATGTGTGTTACCGTCCGCTCATTGAATTGTGCGGGGGGGTGGTGACATCGATTGATACCTCCCAAACGGCGTTTACCGTAACCGCCGCCGCGATTGAAGCGGCGATCACGCCAAAAACCAAGCTCATTGTGCTGTGTTCGCCCAACAACCCCACGGGGCGCAGTATTCCGGAAGCGGAATTACAAGCGATTGCCCAATTGGCGATTACGCATGATCTGCTGATTGTATCGGATGATATTTACGCGGATCTGCGTTTTAGCCCTGGCAGCAGCATTGCGGCCATTCCATCGGTTCGGGATCGGGTGATTTATTTGAACGGATTTTCAAAATCCCATGCCATGACCGGATGGCGCTTGGGGTATATGATCGCGCCAGAGCCAATTATTGACATGGCCAATAAAATCCACCAGTATGCCGCCCTGTGTGCCCCAACAATTGCGCAATATGCCGCCATTGATGCGTGTGAGTCGGCCGATGCGGATGTTGCGCGGATGCGTCAATCCTACAAGCAACGCGCTCAGTATTTTAGTCACACCATGACGGAACTGGGCCTCCCCACCGCCATGCCCGACGGGGGACTCTACTGCTTTTCATCCATTCAATCCCTGGGAATGGACGCCATGACCTTCGCCGAAACCCTATTGGCCGAACAAAACGTCGCCATTGTGCCGGGCCATGTATTTGGTGCGGGTGGTGAGGGGTATATTCGATCCTGTGTTGCAACCGATATGAACCAACTCAAACAGGCCTGCGCTAAAATAGCGGATTTTGTACGGGATCATGGATAACGCGGTTATTGTTGATAGTATTGTGATTGCTTACATAGCGTATTCCCTGATTGCAGGGCTTCGCCACGGCCTATTTAATGTGCTTATTAGCCTATTTGGCATTTATGGATCGTTTTTTGTGGCCCGGTCCTTAACCCCGCATGTCGGGCCCTTTTTGGCCACCCACGGAGGGCTCCCCATTCATGACTGGCCGCCGGCTATCGTATTCTCTGGGGTTTGGGTATCGGGCTACATCGGCATTCGATTGGCGGCCTGGGGCTTAACCCGTTTAACGGACAGCCTGGGTAGCGGATGGGTTATGCGCGGGTTGGGCGGCCTGGTAAATGGTGGCAAATCCATTGCGTTAGCGAGTGTGATTCTAACCGTTTTAGGGCATTTTTTACCCACCCTGATTAGTCCCTTAACCCAACCATTGGTGAATTGGGGATCCCGGATTATTGCATGGACGGATTCAACATCATTATTATCCCCCTATGGTATTGGGGAGGATTTTCGGTATAATCTAATACGAGGTGATTAAAACATATGTGGACTGGATTAATTAACGCATACAAACCGTATTTGCCGGTATCGGACACCACGCCGATTGTGTCATTACACGAAGGCAATACCCCCCTAATTCCCATTCAAAACATGGCCGCCCACTGGGGCATTCCGGCCAAATGGTATGTTAAATTTGAGGGGCTAAACCCCACCGGATCTTTCAAAGACCGCGGGATGTGCATGGCGGTTACCAAGGCCAAAGAAGCCGGGATGACCCGTGTTATTTGTGCCTCGACCGGAAACACCTCCGCGTCAGCAGCCGCTTACGCTGCCAAAGCCGGCATGGGGTGCGTGGTACTCATTCCAAAAGGAAAGATTGCCTTGGGAAAACTCTCCCAAGCCATGATGCACGGTGCCACTGTTATTCAAATTGATGGCAATTTTGACTTGGCTCTACAAATTGTGCGTGATATTGCCGAAAAAGAACCCATTGCCTTGGTTAATTCGGTCAACCCTTACCGCATTGAAGGGCAAAAAACCGGCGCATTTGAAATTATTGACCAGTTATCGGACGCACCCGATTACCATGTCATGCCGGTTGGCAATGCCGGAAACATTACCGCCTATTGGAAAGGCTATACCGAATTTTACAATGCCGGAAAAGCCACCAAACGGCCCAAAATGATTGGATTTCAAGCGGAAGGAGCCGCCCCTATTGTGCGCGGGCACGTGATTCCCGACCCCGAAACCATTGCTACGGCCATTCGTATTGGCAATCCCGCCAGTTGGAAAACCGCCGAAGCGGCCCGCGATGAGTCGGGCGGATTTATTGGCATGGTATCCGATGCCACCATCACCCAGTTTCAGCAACAACTGGCCCAAAAAGATGGTGTTTTTTGTGAACCGGCCTGTGCCGTGGCCATTGCCGGGGTGATTGAGGCCGCAAAACGCTACACCTTTACAAAAGACGATACCATTGTTTCGATCATCACCGGTCATGGCCTCAAAGATCCCGATCATGCCATTTCTGTTTCCACAACCCCGATTGTGGTTGAAGCCACCTACGAAGCGGTATCTAAGGCCATATTTTCCAATTAACCCGTCATGCGTGCCATTTTTCGCATCGCTTGGTGGGGAATCGCGGGTGCTACCCTTCTTTTTTTCGTCCTTAATGTGGCTGTTCAAACCCCCTTTGTGTCATCATTATTAAAAAAAAATGCGGAATGGCTATTGACGTATGCCACTCATACCCAGATTCGTATTGGTTCGGTAGCGGGCAATTGGCTAACCGGCGTTGTCTTGCGGGATGTCACCGCTACGCATCCACAAACACAGGCAACACTCGCCGACCTGCCGGCAGTCACACTATCCGTGTTGCCCCGTTTGGGGGCCATTTTTCCACGGATCACGGTTCATGGCGGCACCCTTACCATCGAATGCTACCCCCCATCCACCGGGAGCCCCTTCGCATCCGATCAAAAAATACTTCCCTTTACCATCCACCTCCAGCAACTGGCTGGCACCGTTGCATCGTGTGGATGGGGACCCACATCGGGCACCGTTGCCCCTGCATTTGACAATTTGTCCGGAACCATTGCCGTACGGGCAACCAAGCCCATCATCATTGACGTATCGGCAACCCCCGAAGATAGCCGATCCCCCCTTCACCTATCGGGAACGGCGTCCCCCCGTGGCATTGCGATTGATTTTGCCGTTAATGACCTGGATCCAACCCGCTGGAGTGCCTACATGATTCCGTATGTCACCATCGATGACGGCCGATGGAATCTGTCGGGCCACATCGCTTCTACCGATCCGTCTACCGGAGCCCCATCCGTATTGGTACGTATTGCCGCCGATATCACCGAATCCACCGTATCCATGCCCGACCTACCTCACCCCATTACAGGGGTAACGGGACGGGTTGAGCTGACCCATACCCCTGGGGATCTCCAAATTCGTCTGAATGGGCTACAGGGCACTCATCGGCATTGCCCGGTATCGGTATCTGGCACCCTATCCCCCATCCATCAACGCCTGTCGCTTACCGTCACCGCCAATCACCTCACCCAGTTGGATAATACGCCCTTTTTCAAAAAAGTCTTTCCCACTATCGATGCCGGTATGACCCTGCGTATTGCCGGCGACTTTGCAACCCTTGGCGTCACGGGAGACGTGGCCATTACACATGACACCACCCCTTTGGCAAGCATTCATATTGAAAAAAACGGCCCGCATTACGCATTGACCCCCGCCCCCCAATCCCCCGTGCGGATTCAAGGCATTTACCATCCCAATGCCTTCTTACACGTTGAGGCCGATCCGCTACCCCTAGATTCCTGGGAAACGCACCTATCCGTAGCCATTCACCACCGCATTCCCGAGCAAAGCGGCACCGTAACCCTCACAACCCCCTCCACACCCAATGCGCTACCGATTCGTGGCGGCCGTGGCCAGTACCAGCTGGATTCCAACTACCATCTTTCAAGCCGCGCAACCATTGACCTTGCCAATGGCACCGCCTTACGGGTTACGGCGATTGGCTCGGATGACCACATCGCGGCCACCCTAAATAGCCGGGTTATTTCGGGAACCTTGCGCATCGCGGACCGCCGCATCAGCCAGGCCGCCTTGACGTTCATTGACACGCCGTTATCCTGGCTGCCTGTTGTGATTGGGCCCCACAGTGTATCCTATCTGCTGCAAGGCCGCTTAAACGGTGATTTCATCTACAATCACAGCCCATCCACCGGTCAATTTCGTGGCCAGGCCAACAACGTATCCACGGCCTGGGGGTATCTGGGGGACCTGGCCATCAACGCCAGTCAAACCCCCATGGGCGTCACCATTCATGAGCTCCAGGCTACCGGCGTCCATAATGCGCAGTTTACAGGCCTCATACGCCCGGATTTGCAGGCGACGGTGGCCGTGGATGGCACCTTTCGTATGAACGCGCTACGCTATTTTGCGGATCGCGGATTACGCGGTAATGCCACCTTAAAGGGACGTGTTGACAAACGCCCGGATGGGATCCAATTTGACGGTCGATTACAAACCCCGACCCTAGGTGTTCACGGGAGTACCCTAACCAATGTGGTTATCGACGGTAATGTGTCCCATGACTTATGGGATATTCGCCAATTTTCCGCCACACTCAACGACGGTTCCGTGTCTGGAGCGGGCCGTTTATCCCCCGCCACTCTGGGGACCCCCCCCTATCAATTTCAGGCCAAAGTCACTGCGTTATCGCTACATGATGTTGCCAATTTATATCAAGACCTTACTCAATCTTTTCAAAAAAACACCCCGTTTCCCGGTGCTAAACCCTTCACCCAGGCCTATGAATACCATCAATACGCCCCCAACAATTTGGCTGAATTCAACCGGATTAGGTCCTATACAGCCGATGCCCCCTCTCCCCTATCCATTGCCGGATTATTAACCGGCACCATTCGCATGCATCCCAATGAATCCCCTCAAATGGAGATGCAGCTTCGTGATTTTCGCTACAATGATGTATCGATCGCCATGACGCGTATTGCGTCCATCGACCCCACCCACCAGACCATTGATTTTTACAATATTCGTCATAACCATCGGGTCATTGACCAGGTATCCGCCGTCATTAACGCGGATCATCCTGTATGGATGATCGATCAAACCCATATCCGGTACAATAGTCAATCCATTCACGCCCCGCTAACGCTACGGTATGACGCCAAAAAAGACCATGTCTCCGGTCGCATCGAATTGAAAAACAATGCCATTGACCTCATCTCATTGGTACATCCCGCCATCCAGTCCATACAAAATACAGGGGTTCTTTCGATTGACTTTAGTGGCCCTTTATCCAATATCAGCCTCCCTCAAACCGTGATTGAACTCAAGAATGCCGTTATGGTTACGGGAACCAAAAAAAATCCCACAACCTGGCAAATCCATCACTTTGCGGCCCAAACATCGGATGGCCGTATTTCAGGTCCCCTATCGTTAACCTGGAACGGCACACAAACATTCCGGCGCGTCACCCGCAAAAAAAAGACCAACGTCTTTAATGTAAGCGGGACACTGGGATTGGCGGACTTGAATATTCGGGATCAACGGGCAACCGTGTCCGTCAATGCCCAGATGCCCTATGCCTTTTTTACGATCTATCAGCCGGATCGATACGCCGGGGACATTATCGCCGAAACGCTACAACTAACCGGGGACTATAGCTGGGGAGGCCCCCCATCATCCCTGACCCTTTCCGGAGCGTTTCAATTGCGCGATGGCCTGATTACGATTCCTCGTCAAACCGCTACTCAAAAATCAAGTCCCATTTTTTTAAATATGACCGCCACGTTGGGGGAGGGACTGTTTATTGAAGGCAGTATTATCGGCGAGGACACCTACAATCTGGCAACACGGGTCTTCTTGGAAGTGGATGGTCGCGCAAGCAACCCCCCATTGACGATCACCGGATCCGTGACCTCACCCCTGGCAAATGGGACGGTTTACTTGCACGGCGGATCGGCAACCATTCTTGACGGGGTCTATACCCTGATGACCACCGATCAACAATCGCATTATCTGCAAGAACTATTGTTGGTCGCAGACAATCGAATCGACCTATCCCCCATGGATACCACCGTGCATTTACGGGCACTGCGCATTAAGCCCAAGCCCAATCCCCCGGACGATCGCGATTACCCGTATCCCGCTGTGGGGTTGGTGATTGATGGTGGGATTCGCAATACCCCCCCATCTATCCGCGTGTTGGACCTGCATCTGCGGGACAACTACACCCCCCTATCCCCCTACGTGTTCCGCGGCATGTATGCGCTTGGGGATGCCGCTGCAACGGGTGCGGATACCCCCGAAATGACCTTAATTGTTCCGGACGCACTGGCCAATCCAAGCAATTCATCCTTTGTACGTGCCGGTCAAGACCGCATAAACACCTTTGTTCAACAATCCTTGCGCCCCTATGAACGTCGCATCGCAAAACGCATTGGATTATACGATTTTCGCTTAGCCTATGATTGGGGGCGCGCACTAATCCCGGCGGATGACCAATCCCTTGTGGATACCACCCGTATCATGGGCCTTGAATTTGTATCAAACGTGTATCGTGAACGGGTATTTTTAAATGGGTTAATGAACGTTAATTTATCATCGGATTCGGTCAATACCCGTTCTGTGTCACTGAAACAAATGGATCTTGTGGTGTTACTCAACGATCGATTGCGATTTGGGTTAAAAGGTCTGAACGAAGATGCGGATATCACATTGGTGGATCCGCGTTGGTGGATTAGTTATGGGTATTCGTTTTAGGATTGTCGTACTTCTATTGTGGGGCATTACCCTGCATGCCGATTACGTTCGTCAGGTGTCCGTGGTGGGAACCACCGATACCGCTTTAATCACGACTCTGAAGGAACGATTCACCGACAGTATTGTATCCACAAAAAACGTTGAATCCGTCCTTCATGGATTGCGTATAAGCGGCAAAATACAAGCGGCAACCCACGCATTTATCCCCAGTACTGTGGGCAGTAATTTACGCATTGCAATCATGCCAAACCCGATTGTTCAATCCGTTTTTATTGAGGGCTACCCCAAAAAATACCCCAAATTACCCATCCCGATTGGGGAGCCCCTGAATTATTACGATCTGCAATCCACGATTGATACGATCAATCAGGACCTCATCGCCCATGACTATACGCGCTCGTCCGTCAAATCGGCCGTCATGTCCCCCGATGGGCAGCTTCACTATAGCCTTACCATGCCCCGGATAACCGCCATTGAATGGTCCCCACTTCCGGGTATTCCCGATGATTATATTACCCGTGATTTGGTGACCCGCATCAACCAGCCATTCCAGCAGTCCCATTACGACACCGACTACAACACCCTGCGGTCGTTGGCCCTGGTCACCGTCACATCCGCACCGCAACTACACGAGACATCGCCCGAGGCCCTCACCATCCGCTACGCCCTTCAGCCCAAAAAAGCCAATCGGGTGGATGTGGGATTGGAAGAATTGGTGAATAATCAAGGCGTGGCTGTATTTGGGCGCTATCAACGTCATAACACTATCCTGTTTTCCGACCGAATTGATGTGCAAGTCCAACTCAGCTATCTGAATACATTGGCCGTTCGCACCTATGCCATTGGCTACCATCAACCGTGGCTATTGAATCGCTACAATGTATCGGCTACAGCCCGATTATACTCCCGGTACGCATCCGAAATATCCTACGGGACGGTGTACAACGCGGTGCGATCTGGGGGAACCGCCACGCTATCCAAAACCTGGCGACTCGCAAACCTTACCCTTGGGTCGAGTATCCGTTTTGAACGGGTATTTCCCCAGTTTGGCAACACATTTGACCCCTATAGCCTTCACGTGCTCCATCTTTTTTTAAATCAGGTTCAACCCAGTCTCAACCCCACCGCGGGCTCTAGCACACGGGTCGCGATGGAATTTGGGTTTCCAATGGGAGTCCCCGCCGCCATTCCCTTTTCCCGACTCAGTCTGAGCCATGCCCGGTACTACGCCATTGCCACAAACCAAACGCTCGCTGGGCGGGTATTTGGCGGCATTTACAAAAAAAGCACCAATCACCCCACATTAGAAACCGAAGCCTTCTCATTGGGCGGCGCCCAATCATTACGCGGATACCCTGAATTTGCATTCTACGGAAATTATCGCGCATCGTATAACCTGGAATACCGATACACCGTAACCGCCATCACGCAAGCCGCGTTATTTTGGGATCATGGCTGCATTGGCAACACCACGGACACCCTATCCTGTTATTATGGCTATGGCCTAGGGGCACGATTTCTAAACCCCGTCTTACCCCTTCGTATTGATCTGGGATTAAATGCCGCCCAAAACGTTATGCTCCACGTTGGATTATCCCAGACGTTTTAACCCCCCACCCCACTATTGGGCTAATTCGGCCCGAATGGTCTCAAACGATGCCCCCGCATCCATATGGCCACGGATGGCTTGAACCATGGGATGCCCCCCCGCACCAACCCGTTCCAAAACAGCCAATTTATCGTCCAATTCATCCAAGCTGGTGGACGATGCGACGCAATCCCGACACTGATTCGAAATGGCATCCTCAGACCCCATTCCGCCAAAAAAAACATCCCCCATATTCGATGATATCGCGTCAATGTGGGTCACAATTACAGGTCTTCTCCGGCCGCTTTTATATTCCGTCCGGTGGGATCTTGTTTGAGTTGTCCAATCCGCTGCAACCGTTCACGATACGCAATTGACGGGTCATTGTAGGAAAATTGCTGCGTAAGGGATGACCCTCCCGACCCAACCGTCTCCGGCGTGGTGTCCCGCGCCATCTCAGACACCGCATCGCTATTACCCGCATCACTATCGTCATTCATAAACATCTCCACCAACGCATTGATGGTGTCCATTTCCTTACGAAATGCCTCCCGATCCATATCGGTTAACCGACGACCACTTTCCGATCGTGGCGTTATATTATTGTCATCGTGTATATTCAATTGATTCATAAGGCACCTCTCTATTAGAGGATATCGACCCCCCTATTTTTTAAAATGTATCGAATAATATTAATAAATAATCCCCGCTATCCACGCAATTACGGTATGCTCAGGCGCGGCGGCTCCCTGCTTAACCAACCGATCGCCCTTGGCCAGACACGCAATCCATGCGGGCCATTGCCGGCGTAAGGGATTTTTACGAATCATATCCAACTGCTTCCCCACATAGTAGGGATGTTTTTGACAGTCTTTGGCAATGTCAGCGGCCGATTTATTGTTCCGCACCCCAGCATCAAACAAAAGCAATTGACTCAACTGAAACAACACGGTGTTAATCACCTTGTAGGGATCTTCCCGACATGTGAGTAACGCATGTGCCGATTGCGTAATGGCGGCGGCATCACCACAAAGAATCGCTTGATACAGCGTCGCATAATGTCCGGCGGCATCCCCTACCATTGCGTCTAAATCCGCAATACGAATCGTTGTCCGCGGCAAAATGGCCACCGATACCCCATTAATGGCGTTCACAATGGCGGCAATATGCGTACCAAACAACCGAATCATATGAGCCAATGCCGTCGGTTCCAATGCAACATGATGAAAAGCCGCATAATCGGTCACCCATTGGGCGAGTTTATCGGTTTCCCACTCTTTAAAGGCCTGGCATGTTTTAATGGGGCATTTGTGTTTTACAAACCATTTGGCAATGCGACTGCGTTTATCAAGCAGTGGGGTGATAATAATAATGGGTACCGCGCTAGCCAACAGGGTGCCCAACCCATCGGTAATCGCCGCGCCGGTTTCTTTAAGCCATGCGGGATTATTGATTATAAATCCTTGGTTATCCGTAAACAAATCCCCACATAAGCACCGAGCTAAACAGTCTTGAAATCCCCGTTCCCCCCGAATGGTCACCATTGGCACCTGCAATTGTCGGCACAATCGATCCGTTTCAAGAGCCACTTGGGCAGGGCTATCCCCGTCAATAATATAAATCATAATTGTGCACTAGTCATATCCATAAAAACCTATTATAATACAAAACATGTATTTTTTACACACAATTATTTGGTTATGTACGCTTACAATCGTTGGGTTTAGCCAAACATTGTTTGACGATAGTATTCCCAAAGCCCCAAAACCCCTGCGTGTGGATGCGTCGGTGCGCGAAACGTCTGCGCCGGCTTCTAAGGGGACGCCATCGCAATCCTATGTGATTGTGGATTTGGGCGAGTTGATCATTCGGGGGGACATCCGCGTAGGATACCAAACCCAACCTGCAACGGGTTGGGGTATCCTATGGCACAGCTTTTACAATCCGGACGTTTCACAGCGTCGGTTTACCGGCACGTATGGGATTATGGGGGGCGGGCGGTTGTATCCCGGTATGGGGTGGTTTGGTGGCCAGTTATACATTCAAGGCCTGATTGGCGCGGTTTCGTATGACGATGCGGGGCTAAGTATCGCCCTGGCCCTTGGGCAGCGCATGCGCATCACACCCTCTGTTTTGGTGGATATTGATGTATCCTTTCATCGAATTTACATTGACACCATTGCCTCACCTCAAATTCGATTGGGTATTGGAATCGCCTGTCAGACCCCACCCATTACGCGGTGGTTTCGTTAATCCCTTTTAATTTTGTATAGAGGCCTTGGTGATGTGGATCCCGTAGTGATCGCATTTGTTATAGAGCGTGGTCCGAGATATGCCCAGCGATTGCGCCGTTTTTTTCATATTGCCATTAAAATACGCCAATGATTGGCGAATCGCATTGGCTTCATGATCCGCCAACGTTATGGGGGTAAACGGCTGAGGGCCCGGTTCTGGCAACAGCAATGGGGATGCCAAGGGCCTTTTTCCCGGCGTATACTGAAAAATAGCCTCTGTAATGGGCTTTCCATGGCTAATGATAACCGCGCGCTGAATCGTATTTTCAAGCTCCCGAATATTGCCTGGCCAATCACAATGCATCAGGTACTGTTCCGCCGAAGGCGTAAGGGTGGCTTTTGGAATGCCAAAGGTCGCGCTGTATTTATCAATAAAATGGTGGGCAAGCACAATAATATCCGTGCCCCGATCCGCTAATCGTGGAATAAAAATAGGAAACACATTGATTCGGTAAAACAAATCCAATCGAAACTGATTCGACGCAACCAAATCCTCCAAAGGCTTATTGGATGCGGCAATAATACGGACGTCAATCGGAATGGTGTCATTCCCGCCCACTCGCTGAATCTCATTGTTTTGAAGCACGCGTAGCAAGGTTGTTTGTTGGGAAAGATTTAATTCACTAATCTCGTCCAAAAATAATGTGCCATTGTTGGCCAATTCAAATTTTCCAATCCGTCGTGTATCGGCACCCGTAAAAGCGCCTCGTTCATGCCCAAAAAACTCCGATTCAATTAAATGTTCGGGAATAGCCCCACAGTTCACCGTAACAAAGGGGTATTTTTTACGCTTGGAATGGGTGTGAATGACGGTGGCAATCACATCTTTTCCGGTCCCGCTTTCCCCCTGAAGCAATACATTTACATCGTTGTCCAACACCAACCCAATGGCTTGGTACACCGTTTTCATCGCATTGGATTCCCCAATAATCTGCCCAAACGCACTTTTTTTTGTCAGATAGGTAATTTGCTCCGATTGATGGGCAATAATCGTTTCTTGTTCATGGGAATACAATTCAAATACCATCAATCCAATCCAATCCAACACATCATTTAACCCCTTTAGTCCCGATAACGATGCCGGATTTCGTGTAATATAATCGGTTAAGCTGGACTTTAATGACAGTATCATCAGGGTAATTTCCCGAATCGATAACCTATCCTGACGGGACGGTGACCGCCATGACCGTAAAAACGCTAAAAGCGTCGTGATTGCGGCCGAATCCGTCATTAAAACCGACTGGGATACCTGAATACATTCCTTTAAAAATGCATTGGCGTGCCTTGTAATAACCGCCGTTTCTCGATCGGTGATATCCCGATACTGGGGGTTGGTTTGCAATTGCGCCTGCCAATGCACCAGCAAGGCCTGTGTATCCATTGTCCAGTTATCTGCGCTCATATGACCATTTATTGTACATTATGGGCGTGGATTTGTCAAAATCAGCGCATTTTCGTACCTCAGCTTACATTCCGTAGCCGCCTTTAAATTTTTTGATTAATTTAATTAAAGTGTACCCATGGCGACCGGTGGCGCCGCCCTCCCATTATTTGTTCACTCCACCTACAGTCTCTAACCTTATTCTACTTTCAATTGAATCCCTCCCCCTTCATACCCCCTTTTCCCTAACCTGTATGATAATCCTGTTTTAAATGACAGTCCTTTGTACGCTTTAATTCTTGAATATATTCTATTATGAATAATATAGTGCATCACAATCCTATTTCAATGATAAAAAAATAATCAAATGAAGAACGACTACATATGCCCTAACCACCCATTCAATGAACCCCCAAAGCTTGGTATACTGGTTCCATGAGCAAGCTTCGATTGGTAACCAGTGCGTTACCGTATGCCAATGGTGATATTCATTTGGGTCATATGGTTGAGCATATCCAAACCGATATTTATGTTCGATTCAACCGATTAATGGGACGTCCCTGTGTCTATCTCTGTGCCGATGATACCCACGGTACCGCGGTCATGATGAGTGCCGAACGTCACGGTATCCCACCTGAAACCTATATTGACCGTGTGCGTCACCAACATATGGCGGATTTTTCGTTATTTAATATATCGTACGACGCGTATTATTCCACGCATTCCCCCGAAAATCAGCGTATTTCGGCTGATATTTACCGTTCGGCTCGCGCTGATGGAGCGATTATTACCCGCGATATTGACCAGTATTTTTGCGAACAATCGGGTCTCTTTTTAGCGGATCGGTATATTAAAGGGCATTGCCCATCCTGTAACGCCCCGGATCAATATGGTGATACCTGTGAAGTGTGCTACGCTACCTATGCCGCCACCGATTTGAAAAACCCCGTATCCGTTTTTTCGGGAAAAGCCCCGGTTATTCGAACATCCACGCATTATTTTTTTACAGTATCCAAGTATACATCGGTTATTCAACAGTGGTTGACCACCAATCCCGTTGTTGATGCCGTTAAAAATAAGCTGCAGGAGTGGTTTGACGCCGGTTTAAACGATTGGGACATATCCCGAGACGCCCCCTACTTTGGGTTTCCCATTCCCGACACGATTAACAAATATTTCTATGTATGGCTGGATGCCCCCGTTGGGTATATCGCCGCTACCGACTATTGGGCGACATCGCAGGGTTTGTCGTACCAAGATGTATGGAATAATGCCGATATTCATCACTTTATTGGCAAAGATATTATGTATTTTCATACCTTGTTTTGGCCTGCTATGCTTTCGGTAGCGGGTCTTCAACAGCCCAAACGCATTCATGTTCACGGCTTTCTAACCGTCAATGGCGAAAAAATGTCCAAAAGTCGGGGAACCTTTATTTTAGCCCGTGACTATGCGGCTCATTTGGATACGGACAGTTTGCGGTACTACTACGCAGCAAAGCTATCCCCATCATTGGATGATATGGACTTTAGTGTATCGGATTTTGTGAATCGGGTTAACGCCGATGTTTTGGGCAAATTTGTCAATATTGTCAGTCGTATGGGAGCTATTATCACCAAAAAATGTGAGGGCCGATTGAGCACCATTGATGCCGATGGGGATGCCTTATTGCATCGTATTCGCCAGGAGTCGACCGCCATTCAACATGATTACGATAACACGGCATTTCATCGAGCTATGCGTCGTATTATGGCCTGTGCGGAATGGACCAATCAGTATATTGATGCCAAAGCCCCCTGGGGCATGGCACCGGATGCTGCCCAAACCGTTGCCACCGTAGCACTGAATGCCGCATCCATTATCAGCATCTATTTAATGCCGGTTATGCCGCGAATTACGGCGGCCATTCATACGCTCCTAAACACGAAACCCACCCAATGGTCGGATTGCCATCATCCCCTGATCAATCATCCCATACAGCCCTATACCCACATTTTAAAACGGCTAACGGTTGATGAGGTGAATCGTGGGTTGTTTTCATCGAACCCGTAACAACACCGGCTATCGCCGAATTTAATGTTTAAAAACACAACCGGTAGGGAATACTAACACTGCAGGGGGGAAACATGCATTATTCACGAATTTTCTATTTGGTACTAACGATTTTCTTATCGATACACACATTCGGAAATATAACCGTATCATCGTATGATTTTAATGCTGTTAGCAACCCAACAACCACCTCATCCGCCGCAACACCTGCGAATGTGATTGCATCCAGCGAAAATAAAAAATTGAATGTATTGGGGTTCTGGTTCGTCAATAGTGGCCTTAATTACAGTGATGATCTCGTTGTCACACGGGTTGCATTTAATAATTTTCTATTTGATTCTGCCGAAGGGACAATAGCCGTTGATGATATTAATATGGTTGCAGATGCTGAATTTAAGCTAATGGAGGAGCCACTCTTTTACCCCAATCCATTTAAATTTTCACAAGGTGCAAAACTGCATTACCAATTGTCCCAAGCCATGGACATCGATATTCATATGTACGATATCTTTGGCCGAAAAATATTTAATAAAAAATGCAGTATGAATAGCAAATGTGGCCAAAGTGGTAAGAATACCCTGACATTTAATAAGCAAGAACTCGGTGGTTATGACATGTCCTCCGGTGTATACTTCTACATTTTTATTCACAACGGCACTGTAATCGGTCGTGGAAAAGTCGCCATTGTTCCCTAAACCCGTACGCGCAATGGCGTTTGACCAAACGCCTCACCATGAACTAGGATATACGTTATGTGGTGTTCTCAATGACCTCCGGGCAAACCAACCCAACCGTATGTGACTACAACGATTATGATTATCGTACCCAATTTTGGTCCAAAGCCAATCGAACATACGAGCATCAAAGCGAAGTCACAATGGTTCGTCGCCTGATTCAAAACTGGGCAACCCAACATACCCATATCTGCGATGCTGGTTGTGGATTTGGCCGATTAATCCCCGCTTATGAAAACCTGTTTGAACAGTACCATTTGGTCGATTATGCCGCATCCATGCTGAATCAAATTGACTCCCGCTTCACCGCTACAAGTGGCTATCATCGGTACCAGCAATCCCTTTATGATATCACTCTCCCGTATCCCATGGATGTTATTATATCCATCCGAACCCTTCACCATTTGCCCGATACAGAACGATTGCTTGACCGCCTGTATCATCAATTATCCCCCAATGGCATTCTGATTATGGATATCCCCAATTATTACCATATCAAACAACGCCTTAAGCGCCCCTTTCAAAAAAAATTGGATCGTATTAAACGGTCTAATCAGTACTATACATATAATACAAAAAAAATAATTGAAATTTTTAAAATAAAAGGTTTTAATATTGTATGTAAGCGGCAAATGGGGCTGTTTCGTTCTCACTTTTTAAAAAAGTGGGTTCCCCCCCAATGGCTAATGGCTTTAGACATGGTTGCTAACTGGTTTTTTAGCCAATGGGATATTGGTCCCAGTGTTTATATTGTTGCCAAAAAATGTGGATAACCTTGTGGATAACCTGGTGATAAGCAGCATTTTGTGGGTATAATTGTGGATAAGTATGATCATAACACATGAGATTTTAATCGAAAAATTGCAGAATCATCTGAGTGAACCAAACCTGTTGATCTTTAAAAACTCGGTAGAGGTGTCCCATGCGTCCAATCAACTAACACTAACGGTGACCAATGACTATATCAAGCGATGGTTGGAAACCAAATGCCTAGCGATTATTGAATCGTTCACAAATGACCCGGTTGTTATTCATATTCAAGAATCGGATACCATTTCGCATGAACCCCCCTTGTTTGAAGAAACACCAATTCAATCCTCATCCAAATTCAACGCCTTATTTACATTTGATCAATTCATTATAGGTAATAACAATCGGTTTGCCTATGCCGCAGCAGAGGCGGTTTCCAAACGACCCGCAAACGCCTATAACCCCCTATTTATATACGGTTCCGCCGGTGTTGGTAAAACCCATTTATTGCACGCTATTGCTAATGAACTGAGTAAAACATCGCTTCGCATTTCAATTGTCACCTCAGAAAAATTTACAAATGATCTAATTAACTCATTAAAAAACCGAGCAACATCCGAGTTTAAAAATCGGTATCGAAGCATTGATGTTCTTTTAATTGATGATATCCAATTTATTGCGGGCAAAGAATCCACTCAGGAGGAATTTTTTCATACCTTCAATGAATTGCACGGACAAAATAAACAAATTGTTATTACATCCGACTGCCCACCCAATGATATCCCCACGCTTCAGGATCGTCTAAAAACCCGATTTAGTTGGGGATTAACAGCCGATATTCAACCCCCCGAATTTGAAACACGTATTGCCATTTTAAAAACAAAATTGGAGCACACCGATACCAACATAGATGACGATGTGTTAAGTTACGTGGCCACTCAATTTCCAAATAATGTTCGGGAACTTGAGGGGGCTTTAAACCGCATTACAGCATTTTCCAACCTAATGAATACGCCCATTGATGTCCAATCTGCCAGCAAAATTGTTAAAGATTTAATTCGTGAAAACCATTCAAAAAAGCCCCTCACCATTCCACAAATTAAGCGTAGTGTCGCAGCCAAAATGAATGTATCCATCGATGATTTGGCCTCCAAATCCCGGACTCGAGACGTGGCCATGGCCCGTCAGGTTGCGATGTATTTATGTCGTGAAGTAACCAATGTATCGCTACTCAAAATCGGTGAACATTTTGGTAACCGGGATCATTCCACCGTGATGCATGCCATTGATAAAATCAAACAATTATTATTAACCGATACCACTATCCAAAGCATTGTGGATACATTGCGGACAGAAGTTCAAATGGATTGTTAATAACCCTGTTGATGAATGGTGGATAACATGTTCATAAAAAAATATCGATTGTATCCCCAAATTACCCACGCATTTATCCACACATTATCCACCGTATTTGGGATGGATTCTGTGGCTAAACGTGGACTTTTCGGCATATCCATAGTACTATTACTACTACAAATTATTTATATATATATATTATATAATATATAGGAGTGTCTTTTGAAAATAACCGTTGATCGTTCCCATTTTTATCTTGCTATCCAATCTGTTAGCAAAGCCGTTTCCAATCGAACCACATTAAAGGTTATGGAAAATATTTGCCTTGAGGTTCGTGACGATACCCTAATGTGTCGTGCAAACGATATGGAATTGGGAATCACGTGTCAGTGTCCGGTTCAACAGGATGATACCAGTGGGCCATCGGGTGTGTTGATTAAGGCTACGACATTACAAGATGTTGTAGCAACGTTGAAATCCGATACGATTGGTATAGCAATTGATGATTTGTTTACGTGTACGATTGAATCGGGGGAAACATCGTTTCGTTTGTTGGGATTGCCGGTTAGTGAGTACCCTGCTCGAGACCCATTCCGTGTCGAAAGTTCCTTTTCTATGGACGCGGCTATTTTATTGGATTTGATAAAGCACACCCTATTTTCGGTATCGGTTGATGAAACCAAATCGTATTTAAACGGTATTCAATTTCAAGCGTCGGCCAATGAATGCCGAGCGGTATCAACCGACGGTGTTCGATTGTCGGTGAAATCGGTGGCCTTTGATGAGCCGATGCCCGACTGTCATTTTATTGTACCAACAAAGGCCGTAACCGAGCTGTCTAAAATTATTAATGTTATGAAGGTTGATACCGTACAGGTTCATTTGTCGCAACCCAAGGTATTGTTTCAGTTTGGGTCAACGGAGCTGGTATCGCGATTGCTTCATGGTCGGTTTCCAGATTATAAGCAAGTCATTCCATCCGAATCATTTTATGAGTTTAAAATCCCCCGAAATACATTGCTTTTGGCTGTAGAGCGTGCCAATATTATTGCATCACACGCCAATTTTTGGGCCAAATTTGATTTTAAAGATAGCCATATAGATATTTCCACCAACAATGCTAAAATGGGGAATTATGTGGATCAAGTAGCCATGACGCGCCATGTTGGGGAGTCGGCATTATCCGTAACCTTTAATACCAAATCCATGATGGATGTATTAAAAATTATGGATCAACAAGATATTATTATTCGCATGAAGTCGGCAACCAGTCCATGTTTGATTCAGCCCTTTGGGGATCCGTCCTATAATTATGTTTTGGTGCCTATTCGTGTCAGCGATTACGCTGTGAATCCCGGTTCTGAATCTGTGAATGCCGTTCCTGTTGCATCGTCCGAATGATTCATTCCATTTGGCTGAAATCGTTCCGATGTTTGGCCGAAAATACCCTATCGTTTGACACCAGCCCCTTTATTTCGGTGATATCCGAAAACAGTACGGGCAAGTCATCACTTCTGGATGCCTGTTATGTTTTGGGCCATTTAAGTTCGCTTTTTACGCAATCCTTGGTGGATGTGGTGGGATTTGGTCAACCGGCGGCGTATATGGGGATTAAAATTGGTCATCAAAAATGCGAGTATAATTATTATTTAAAGGTGGATTCGGTGGGTAAAAAATACATTACACTGAACAATGCCGTGGTTCGAACCAAGGCGGATATTCAACAGTTGTTTCGGGTGAATTACATATCCTCGGATAGCTTGTTTTATGTGAATTCTCAGCCCTTGTTTCGTCGCAATAAGTTGGATAATAGTTTAATGCAGTTATCGGCGGGGTATCGCAAAAATAGCTCATCGTATAAGCGACTCATTCATCATAAAAATCGATTACTCAAACAGGGGGGCGGGGATTCGGTATTGCGATCGTTGAATCATCAATTGGCGCCGCTTATGGTGGCCATACAAATGGAACGCATTCGGTATTTATCGCGTATTGAAACGGTGATGAACCGTCTTATTCCATTTGGTCATATTCCGATTGATCGCATTGACATTCGGTATTCGCCCTTGTTGGGGGAGCGTCCGGAAGCGGTTGAGGCCTATTTGCAATCCCAATTACCGCGTGAAAAAGTGGCTCGCTGCTCGCTTGTGGGGCCGCACCGTGATGATTATTTTTTTTACACGAATGGCGCGGGTATTAAGTTATTTTGTTCGCGTGGGGTCTGTCGAATTATTGCGTATTATTTTCAATTAAGTCAGTCGATTGTATTAAAAGACACCTTGGGTTTGCCGTTATTATTATTATTGGACGAGCCATTTTCTGAAATATTTCCCGCGTTAAAGCACCAATTAATTGCCCAAATTCCTCGGGAGTTTTATTGTTTGTATACCAGTACCCAGTTAAACGAAATGGATTCATTACACAAGACGCCAATGTATGGTATAACCAATGGGCGATTATGGAAACGTTAGCGGCACTGTTATCCCCCAAATTTAAACAGCAAATGCGTTACGCGCGTGCGCTTTCTGTGGTGCAAAGCGAGTGGCCCGTTATTGTTAAAAAATTAGCCAATGAATTGATTCCTATGGATATTGTATCCAATCGGTTAATGGTGGTGTGTCATAATCCCATGTGGATGTCAGAGATTGATTTTTTTAAACACACTATTTTGGATGCCGTGAATGATGTGTTTCGTCGTCGTTCGATTCGGATTACATTGGTGGGGGTTACCCCTGTTATGGGAACGCCCACCGTTATGGACGCGCCTAAGGAATCAACCAATGCGGTTCCCGAGGGGTTTTCGGAGCGTATTGCATGGAATATTGACCGAAAAAAGAAAAACGGTGCCATGTGCTGCTCCAAATGCCATGCGGTGTGGGATACAACACCGGTGTGTACCTTGTGTACGGTCTCGGGCGGGTGATTTAGACGACGGTTGACCCAATGGGGATAGCGTTGGTGTAATAATGTGTCAATAGTATTTAATTTATAAATTGAGGTAAAAATTATAAATAATGTAGCAACAAATCGGGTAATGCAAATTCTTCACAAAACAACCTATTCAAAACCGCCATTTTCCGTATATAATAACGAAGCACATGATCTATGTAGATAGGAGGCTCATCATTGGGTAGTTTAATTAAAAAAAGACGAAAAAAAATGCGAAAGCATAAACACAAAAAGTACGGTAAGCGTATGAAGGCTAAGAAATAGCCGGTTGGGGCTACCCTTGCCTAAAACCATTCTTGTTATTGATGATGATCCCGCTGTCACCGATATTATAACGTATTTTTTGGCAGAAAAAGGGTTTAACACGGTTTCTGCTCAAAGCGGTCTTGAAGCTTTGAGATGTATTGATAATCAAAATTTTGATTTAATTATTATGGACTTCTACTTAAAATTAGAAGTATTTAGAGAGAATGTGGCAAAAATACGCCTCAAAACAAATGCCCCATTGATTTCCATCACGGGAGATCCCGGGGGTATGTCTGCTACGGATCGCAATGGGATTAATGCTGTTTTGGAAAAGCCATTTAATTCGAGTGAATTGCTAACGATTATTGAATCGCAGTTACGGGTTCCTGGACATTAATAGTTCGATAGGCTCTATAACACGTGGTGCATTTGGCTGGAAGATACCGTGGTATACCGACGAAAATGGTGCTGTAGTGCCTGAACGGAGCCGGATGTTGTATACATAATCTGTGGCTGGGGGCATGTCGCGGGCGTAAAGGGTAAGCGGAGGTAATGGGAGGGGTCAATGATTATTTTGGAGGGATGGTTGTTAGCCAGTGTCCGTAATACCAGTGGATAATGGGTGCATCCTAAAATAATATGTGGGTAACGACTGGCGGCAATGATTGTGTCCAGATACGCAATCGCCGCGGCATCGTTTTGGGATTCAATGTAGCCAGCGACATTAGGGCAGGCAATTTCTTCAATATTTTGGGCCGGAATGGGCGCTAAAAAACGGGTGAATAATTGATGTTTGCATGAATTTTCTGTGGATAGAACCGTGTAATGGGTGGCATTATAGTAGTCGCGCGTGCTGTCAAATAATGTGGTAACGGGGCATTTGAATAGGGCTTCCAATTCGGATGGTGAAAATAAACTAACGGTGGTATTACAGCCGGTTACAACATGGGTAATCCCATGGATTTGAAACCATTCATGAATGGTTGTTAGGTACCCATATAACGTGTCTTTGGATTTGTTTCCCCATGGATTATTTCCCGAATCACTGAAGTAATACATATACTTGGGCGCGTATCGGTTTATTAGGACGCGTAGTACCGATAATCCGCCGCATCCCGAGTCATATATACCAATTTTTTCCATGCTCATTACACTATACGATACAACCCAACTTCAGTCATTTATTTTTAAAATAATCCGCAATGCCTGCAGCGGTGGCGGTTGCGATTTTATCCCGAAAGTGGGGGTTTTTTAATTGAGCGTAATTGTGGGGATTGGTAATGAAGCAGGGTTCAATCAGCACCCCCGGAACACGCGTATGGTTTAGTACATACATCGCTGCCTTTTTAATCCCATTATTTTTTAATTGAAGTGAGGCGACTAACCGATTTTGAATCATTTGGGCAGCCTGTTTTTCGGTGGCTTTGTAGTAATAGGTTTCGGTGCCGTGGGCCCGTGCATTAATAAACGAATTGATGTGAACACTCACCAAAAAATCCCCCGATAAATGATTGATTTTTTGCACCCGTTGATACAACGATGGATTGGTGTCATTGGTGCGGATTAAAATGGCTTTTCCACCCAACGCTTCAATTTCTTTTTTGAGGCGTCGCGAAATATCCAGGGTATAATATTTTTCAAAATCATTGGTTTTGGTCACCGCTCCCGGATCATTGCCCCCATGACCGGGATCAATAATGATCACTTTTCCACGCAATGAAGCCGTTTTTTGAGGGGGCATTGCGTCACCAATTGGGGCAAATGAAATGGTGCTGGTGGTTGGGGTGGGGGATGTTACGGATGCATCGGCGGGTTTTTTTAGGTGCATTACCATACGGCATACGGTATCATGTTGACCAAATACAATGGTTTCAACAATCCGATGATCCACATCCAGGCCACGATTGGGGCAGGCGGTAAAGGGTAGATCCCAAAAAATGCGGTCGGGAGACGTTAACGGTGTGCCGTCAGTCAATGCAATTTGGGTGTTTTTAATCAGGGTGATTGAATCGTCATCCGAGATGGTGATACGATGCAGTTTTCGCAAAATAATACGGTCGGTACCGCGATCCACATAATCAAATCCCAAATCATGTAAAAAGGACTGGAATGGCAGGTATAGCGCCCCATTCACAATGCGGGGTGGGTGCGCTACGGTGTGGGCGGTTTTTGTATGACGAATGATAGTGGCATCTGTGGATTCATGGGTGAACACATATTGAATACCATCTTTTTCCAACACAATCGTGGGGGCATTGATGGTGATGGTGTACCCCAAATAGCGCAAAAAATCATTTAAGTTGGCGTATTCAATATTGTGGTGCCGCAGGGACTTAAATGCCAGGCGCTGACGTGATAGGGGTAAATAGAGTGCTTTTGGTGTCATTGATGGGGTGGGCGTTGCGTCATCCAGTCTATAATTGGTATGAGATGGGGGTGCCGCCTCTTCTGGCGGCGGCGCGGGAATGGATGTGGAACTGGGGGCCGCGTAGAGGCCATCATCATTTTGGATTAGGGTGTACCCGATATCCGATAAAATATCCGATAAGGGCACATACAACCGTGTATTGGCTTTAAATGGCGCTGCCACGAAGGTGGCGGGCTGATTATTGCGGTAATACGTGGGGGTGTATTCGCGAATTCGAAATGTGGTGTTTTCTAGGGTTATGGTGTACTCATAATCCTTTCGGGATTGGGTGATTGTGCCCGTAAAGGGACCAATCAAATCGCGAATGGGCACAAATAAATGCCCGTTTTGTTCAATAATGGGGGGGTCAAACAAAACGGGGTTTTCAGAAAAATGAAGGGTCGAATAAGAGGCTTTTGCCATAGCGGCTGTGCCTATTAGTATCCAAACGATCCGTATAATCCAACGTCTCATAGATTACCATTATAAATTTAGTCGCAAATTAAATACAAACCCATTGATCATGATGGCATTGGCTGGGTTTACGTGATCGATAATATTTTTGATGTACCCTTCGCCGGTAAGGGTTACAGAATCCACGTATTTATAGGTGGTGATGGGCAGTGTAATGGTGGTTATGAGGGATCCCAAATATACGCGATCATCCCGTTCCACAACCGCAATGGCATAGGATTCATCGGATGTTTGCAGAAGTTGATCGTTTTGAAGGGTGTTAAAACCAAACCCCCAGTTGGTTTCTTGGCTGAGGGATAATTGAATTTGCACGTTTTTATAGGTGATGGGGTTGTACGTGACTTTGTACATATCTTGGTCACCCCGAACCCGTGAACGGGATGGCGACACCAGCGATTTAAAGCGGCGTGTATACGTGAACTCAAACCCGCTAAATGGGCGCACAATAATACCCGATGCCCCCGTTAGTTGCTGAAAATATTGGATGGTGGCTGCGCTGGTTTTGGACGTAGCGGTTTGGGTAAACGCCTGACCCTCAATGTCCCCAGTTAGGGATATCAATCGGCTGATTGGCCATTCCGAACGGTGCTTGGCCAATTGCGCGTCAATTTGAAGGCGGTTGGTGTAGTCCCGAATTAATGTCGTGGGGCCCCTATTAATCGCGTCGTTTTTGTATTGAATGAGGGCATCGAATTGCACAAATTCGGTGTTTTTAATCCGAAACAATGACCAGTCAATGGCGTGATTGACCATTTGGGATTCGCGGTATAATGAGCCGAGTGCGGTCCGTAATTTATTCCGATTGTAGTAATTTTTGTTTTGTTCATGGTTGGTGGTGAGTTGAATCCGGCCCCACACCGTGGATTGCAGTTTATAGATCATGGCGTTTAAATCCGCATTATTCACGATAGTTTGATTGTTACTAACGTCGGTGGATGTGATCAGACTGGCGTCGATACTGGTCTTGGATTTTTTTTCGATGCGCAGTAAGGGATTGGTTAATGTCGTCAGCCACAACGAAATCGATGGGGGGGTAATGGTCATTCCCATACTGTGTTGATTCAGCAATACCTGTGTTTTGGTTTGGGTGCTCCCGGATGTCAATTGCGTTTGAGATAGCAGATCGGAGGCATTATAGGTGATGCTGCCATCAAAAGCGAATCGATTCATGACACGATAGGGCGGTTTGTAGGTTGCCTGGGATTGAATCGCACGAAAGGTACTATCGGCTTCGTAATAACGTTGGTCATTTTTTTCCATGGAGTCACGGGTGTGTGATGTAAACTGTTCGATGCCGACTTTCGAAAAAACCAGGCCGTTTAAGGGGGTGAATTGGTTGAGTTGCGACACAATACGATTTTCTTCGTACACCGTGGTGGCGTTATTATCGCGTCGATTGGTTCGGGTGTAGCTGGCACTGGATGTACTTCCCATAAACGGCTGTACAATAGCCATCGGCAGTTTTAAAAATGTTAATCCAGCGTGATTATTGAGTTGGGTGATGGTGTACCCTTGGCGATCTTCAACCCGCCCTTCTTGGCCGGGAATCGGATTGATCGTTTCATCGTGATTCACACCAATACTGGCATTGATCCAGGGATAGGGGGACAAAAAGGCGGTGCTGGCATAATTATAATATGTATCGGTTAGGGGATCTTGGCCCAAAAATTGGGTTGTATGGGTTTGTTTGTCAAAGCGGGTAACGGCTTGAGTCCCCTCATTCAAAATAGTCATTGTTGATTCAAAACCAATGGATTCAATGGCCTTTTTTTGGTACATATCGGCTGTTTTGGTATTGTTTTGATCCACACTTGCCCCCCAATAGGGCCTTATATGGGCTTTTTGAATCCATTTTCCCAAGGTATACCGGTTTAAATAGGCTATTTTGGTGCTCGCTAGGGCAGAATTGAGCTGAATGTCGGGGCTTAATTGCTCGTTTATTTGCGATAAACTGCTTTCTACCGATACGGTATCATCATCTATATCATAACGAATGGCATTGCTGTAGGTTAAGAGCTTTTTTGGATTTTCTTTGTAGTTTTTTGTGGATGTAATATCGTCAAACTGAATATCATGAGTGGTTTTAGCCCCAAATACGTTGATATTGAATTGCGATAGATAATGATTTTTGGTGTAGATTGTGTGATAAGTGGGGTCTACAATCCGTTCCGATTGGTAGGTAACGGATGCGGATTCCTCGGGATTGGGTTGCCATGCAATGCGATGGGTGGCCAGTACGGTTCCTTTGGTAATATTGGGATTCCCAATTGGAATAAAATTGGGGTCAACGTAATTGTATTTATTGCTTATGGTGACGGTTGGCAGTGGCGATAATTCGGATAAAATAACATAGGCGTTCACGTTATTGCTATTGGGTGTATTATTCAAAAAATAGTGATACGAAACGGCCACTTTTTGACCATTGGCAATGGTTTTATTGATAAATACAATGGTTCCTTGTTCATAATTAATGGTATAGTCCGTGTCCCGCGTCTGAGAAAATCCATTAATAAATACCATCTCGGAGTTATTTTCCACCGGGGCATTTTTTAATCGATAGATGGCATCGGAGGGCTGCGCGGTGAATGTTTCCTGAGCGTATTCCGAGGACTTCGAAAAATGGTACTGGGTATTGGCGATTTCTGTGGATACTGCCCAGGTATCGGTAATGGCCTTTTTCATACGAACATCCAGCATACTATGGGAGGAATCCGTGGTAATATCCCCAATAGTGGGGGTGTATTGGTGACTAATTTTTATAATATCCGTACTGCTGGGGTACCGATTTAATATCGAAAATCCGCCGATGATAAAATCAATGCGCAGGTCGGTAAAGGCTTGGCCATTGTCAAAATAGGTTACGGTATAGTCCCGCCCTTCTTCCAAGCGCAGTTCATTGGGATTAAACAGGGTTATTTGTGTAATACCGCCATAGGGAATCGGGGTATTGGGAAATTTTAACGTGTTTTGGGTGTAGGTTTGTAGGCCCAGACCGTTTACCACATGCTCCGTTGATAAGCGATCCACATACGCATAGTCAATTGTAATTGTTTTGGTATCCAGGCCAGTGAGATCGGTCATTGTAATCAATCCTCTATAATAATTGACTGTAAAGGACCGGGGGTCTTGAATCACCCCATCAATGGTCAGCGTGAGGGGCTTTTCGGTATCAATGGGGTTATGGGCCAGTACAATCCGATTATTGTTGGGGCCGTCAATACGTAATGGCGTGTTGCCTTCTTTAAAATTGGATAGATTGTCCCGCAATATGGTGGATTCGTTGAGGTAGGTGACCGACATCGAAAACGGCGATTCTTCAAAATCGTTATGAATCGTTGAATAGGCTTTATAGGTGTAGGCCAATTGGATGGATTTATTGGCTGGTACAGGGTATAAAAACTCAATGGCATTGATATTTTTTTTGTAAATAAAATCAATAAACTCACGTGCGCGGTGATTATCCATCGACACGGTTAAGGTGGTTTCATCAATGTAGGGGTGGTTCAGGGGAAACGGGCCGGGGGTGTTGTTCCCAAAAAAAACCATGGTATCAGGGATCAGGGTGTAATGGGCATAGTCTACCGATACCGTATCGTTTTGTTGGAGGGGGGTGCTGATAAAGCGAATAATACCGGTGGTATGGTTTAAAAAATAATCCACATCGCGCTTGAGTAATTGATTGTTGAGTCGGATGGTTTCGCTACCCAATACAATAGCGGGATGCTTTAAGGCGATGCGATTGGTTTGTGCCATGGTGATATCGGTAATGGGAATGGTCTGATTGGCGGTGGTGGTCACCCATTCATCGCGTGCAATCGACCCACCGGGGTTGTAGGTAAAGGTACTGCCAACCACATTTTTTCGGGATAACGATGGAATAAAATCTTGAATAGGGTTGGTAAATTCGTAATATATTTTTATGTAGTCCACCTTGGTTAGGATGCGTGTGAATGTAATGCTGCCGCTGTAATAATTAACGGTATAGTCGACATTTTCCACCAAAGCGGTGCTGCGATTATTCAAAAAAACACGCACCGACCCCTCTAATAAAAAGCTTTTTCCCAGCTTATAGGTTTTTGAATTGTTCCCAAAACTTTCGAATTTTTGGGGCTCGGACTTTTCTTTTCCGAGTGTGGCTTTGCCCTGCCATTTTTTTTGGATGGTTTGGACCTCAACCCCGTTTAAATATTTGGTGACATTGATGTAATCCCCACTCAGATAATGGCTATTAACGTCCCCCAAATACAAATCCGACGTTTTATGGACAATGTGAACGTTGGATATTAATGGGAAATCGGGCTCTTTAATAATTTCAAAATCCACCCGGGTATCCGCATCCAATTGGCCTTGAGCCAGCATGTTGTAGCGGTTTTCGATGGTGGGGGAGCCCTTTAAAACGTCTTGGGGGATTTTTTGATAATAAGCGTCCTTACGAATGGTGTCCAACTTGGTGATATCATCGCTATAGCTGCGCCCACTCAAACGGGCTTCAATAAATCCCGATACCGAGACATCGGGATAGGCATTTGATGAGGGGGATTCACTGCTGGGGGATACGACAGGGCCATTGGGGTAGCCGGGCATAATGACCGGTTTGGATGTATCAATCGGGGGCGGATTGGATGGGCTGTCCCCAAAAACAGATAGGGTTAGTACTGCCAATAGCGAAATGAACCATACCCGCATTATCTATGTATCGATTGATTTTGATTTAATGTGAGCCGTATAGAGGGGTTGGTATCCGGTATGAGCGGCTATTTATCGTCACCATCGCTATCATCGGAATCCATAAAGCGATCCAAGAAAATGGGGTTTTGGAATTGGGCATCGGGGACAAGTCGATTCAAATCGCGTTTTGATAAAAATAGCTCGCCCAAATTACTAAAAAAACTGTACCGCCGCCAAATGGGACTTAAGAATTTGGTAAGAATTAGGCCACTATCGGATTTTAATAAATCAATCATCATTCCAATTCGTGTTAATCGATTGATAAGGGATTGATCTTGCAAGGAATCGGTCAAAAAAGTGGAGTTTTGAGCTTTAGAAAACAATTCCACAACAGGCGTGCTAATCAATAAGACATCGGTATCGGGAATTCGCAGGGAGGCGGGTTCAAACACAATAAAGGCCACAAAATCATCGGGGTCATCGGTATGACTGTCAAATAAATTGATCAACATGTGTGTAATAATAATCAATTCGTTTGGTATTTGCAATGATAGTGATGCAAACTGAGATAGCACTATGATACAAGTTACGCACAACCGATGGGAAGTCGTATGGGGTCTGCATGATGCATGAATAGTGCTATGCCAGTTTGGTAATGTAAAGCGGCAGGGTCACCATAGACAGCATCCCCTCGGAATTATAACAGGAACTGTGAATGCGGATAGGCGATTGCCATGGCTCAACCCGCAATCGGCCCGTTAACGTGACGCACCCAGTAGCGCAGCGAACAATGGTCTGATCCGGCATGCGACGAGACACAACCGGTGTTATCTGCCAATCCACCCAATGGGCGGTGTCCACGGATATCGCCGGCGGTTGACTGACCATATAGCCAGTGGTTTCCAGTACAATATGCACATGATACAGCCCCGGCCCTTGAGGCGTGACCGCCATAAACACCACCGTTACCCCATCATTCGCCAATGCCTGCCAATACGTATGGGCGCCCAGCCAAAAGGTGTCGGTCGGCACAATCGATCCGCCGTTGGCCATAATCCCGGTGGCAACGGCCAAATACGACGGGTCCTTTGTTTGGGCAAATTGATGGCTTGCAATCCGAAGCAATAGGCCATTGGGATGGGGGACGTCCGTATCCGTAACGGGTTTGCCACGGGTAATCGGGGTGCGATGCTCGAGTTGAGACAGCCACACGCCCTGATGAATCGAATCATAAAATCGGTCCATTAATGCCGCCCAAAGTACCGGGTGGATCGATTGGTTCAGGCACATGCCCCCCATCAGAACAGGCACAATATCGGATGCAAAGCAGGCGTCCATATGATCCAAGACATACGTTTCAGCACAATCACACACCGATTCGGCCCACGATTGCCAATCGGGACGATGGCAGGTGGCCGCCGCAGTGGCCACACCAATAATTGCCCAAGCGGTTACGGGGACATATCCCGTTCCATGGCGCGTGGGGACGCATAGTCCTGCCGCATCCCGTGGCCATGCCATTAAAGCCGTCACCCATCGATCCATACGCTGGCGGTAGAGGGGATCGGGCACCCGGCCATAGGCAAGCGCGTTCAATTCCACCCACTGTGCGCCGTGATACAGGTGCTCGACAGGCGGCTCGGGTTGCTCACGCAATGCGGCTGCCGCTACTGTGGCCATTGTTCCCGGCAATGATAGCCCCAACCGCAAGGTAGCAACAGGTACAGCAGGGCCTTGGCAATCGCTTTCGTATCGATCACAGCGTTTTTGATATGCGGTGTATACATCCTGAACCGGGGTCTTTTCCCAGGTGTTCATCGCTACAATGGCGCGTTCCAATGCCTGGGCTTGCTGATCAATAGCATCGCGTTGGTCGGTCCATGCCCCGGCAATAGCGGCCAGGGTCGTTGTGTATGCCGAGACAGTGTCGGGTAACGCATACGCGGCAAATGGATGGCCTGTAGGCAGACAAAATACGGCCATGCGACTTGCCATAGTGCCCTGCAGAATCTGCAAGGCCTGACCGTACACGTGGGCAATATCCGGGCGCGATGTCCCGGCTACCCCAATCGGTAAGCATAAGGCGGTCATGGCATGAATGATCCCCGTATCGGCCAATACCGGAGCTGAAAATGGTGTCTCGTTCACCCCAATAATAAGGCATACGGGCTTTTTAGCAATGGTTGCCAGTTCGAATGTTTCCGCCGCCCAGGGATACCAACATAGCGCTGAATACCGATCCATACCCCTAAAAAAATGGCCAGCGATTAAACCCGCTGGCCAAATACTGCTCTTCCCAAATTATGTACATGAAAGATTTATGCCAAACGACGAACCCACGCGTCCAGGCGGTCCAGCCCTTCGGCAATGGCGCTATCGGATGTCGCGTAAGACAATCGCATGTATCCGTCCAGGCCAAACCCAATTCCTGGAATGCAGGCGACCAAGGCATCCGATAATAATTGTTCACAAAAGGACAAGGAGTCCGTTAACTTGTGCCCATTTGTTGTACTTTTTCCAAATAAATTTGCAATTTTTGGATAGGCGTAAAAAGCGCCCGCGGGGGTATTCATGGTAATGCCAGGGATGGTACGAAGCCGCTCAACCATGGTGTCGCGCCGTCGTTTAAACACCGCAACCATATCGTGTACCAGAGACTGGTCCATGGTATACGCGGCAATAGCGGCATATTGGGCAATGGATGTTGGATTGGAGGTGGTGTGGGATTGCAGTCGAGACACGGCGTCACTAATGGGCGCCGGAGCCGCAAAAAAGCCAATGCGCCAGCCGGTCATGGCATAGGACTTGGATACCCCATTCACCAAAATACAGCGTTTTTTAATAGCTTCCGATAAGGAGGGCACGCTTACATGGGTGGTGTCGTAAATCAGTTTATCGTAAATTTCATCCGACACAATCCACAGATCATGGGCCACGGCCCAATCACAGATGGCGCGTAATTCCGATTCGGTGTAAACTGAACCGGTTGGATTCGAGGGGGAATTGAGGACAATCGCTTTGGTTTTTGACGACAAATGGGCGTTTAGCTGACCAACAGTCATTTTAAAATCAGACTCAACCGTGGTGGACACCGAAATCATTCGCCCACCAGCTAAAGCAATTTGCTCGGGATAGCTTACCCAATAGGGGGCGGAAACAATCACCTCGTCACCGGGGTTTAAAATGGCCAAAAATACATTGTGCAAACTGTGTTTCGCCCCACAGGACACCACAATATTTTGGGGCGTGTAATCAATGCCGTAATCCGCATGCAAGCGATTTACGATAGCGGACTTTAGTTCAGGAAGGCCGGAGGCGGGGGTGTATTTGCTCTTCCCACCGTGAATGGCTGCAATCGCGGCGGCCTTAATGGGTTCGGGGGTATCCATATCGGGTTCCCCGGCGCCAAAACCAATAACCGGTTTACCCGATGCGCGCAATGAGGCGGCGAGTGCCGTAATGCTCATGGTAATACTGGGTTGAATGCCCGAGATTAATTGGGATACCGAATCATGGGGTTGTGTCATTAGAGATCTCCTTTGCGGTTTCTTGTATTTGGCGATTGTTACTTTTTGAAATAATCACCAATCCAACAATAATTAAGCCCATAGCAATATAGCGATTTAGACGAACGTCTTCACCCAAAAGCCATTCAGAGCCAACAACAATAATAACATAGTTAATACTTAAAAAAGGATACATAAATGACAGCTGAAACCGACTCATTCCCATAACCCATAAGGTCGCAGATAGCAAAATTAATGCCACGCCGGCCAATATTAGAGGGGATGTATACAACAGGACCAAGGTATCCCAGCCAAAGGATAGCGGGGTTGATCCCACAGCTATTTTTAGTAAAAACTCACCGCAGACGGTCGTGATAATTGGCATAATAATATATAAAAAAATTCGCATTATCCCAACACCAATACCGCTGAACTGGCCAAGATGCAGCCAATTCCCACTAATTTATACGCATCTAAGGATTCATTAAAAAAAATACGCCCACTGATCATAATCAGTGCAAAGCAAATACTGAATAATGGGTACGCAAAACTAAGATCGTAATACGATAACACCATGGCCCATAACCAAAAATTCACCGTTGCCATAACAATTGCTGCCCATAACGCCGGGGATTTTAAAATAATCATAGCACTCTTTAATGGCTGGGATTCAAACGATACGCCTTGAACGGATAATTTAAAACACAAGTCCATTAATATACGCAATAGAAGTGCTGTTACTAATATGTAAACCACGTGTTTATTAAAATTGGAATCCGCTAATAAATCAAGAGAAATTATCATGTAGCGTGACGTATTCATTGAAATAAATTACAATGCCACCATGCCCAGGCGAGAACCATGGATACCAGCACCGCCACTATGGATAACCGATGGCCAATCGTTTGGGGATAGCGTGCGTCGTTACAAAGCGCGTCGGGAGGCCCTGATCGCCCATTGGGGCGGGCCGCTGATTTTTTTAGGGCCGGGTACGGGCCCCAATCGTCACTATGAATGGGCCACGTGCTATCAGCCGGTGTATCAAACCAGTGATTTATTGTTTTTAACGGGTATTAATCAAACGGATCTTCGGATTATTTTGGAATCAAGGTCCCAACATGTATTTTTACCTAATTTTTCACAAGAAAAACAGTTTTGGGAAGGTCGTTACTTGGGGTATGGGGATCCCAATACCCATGATTTTTTAGCCGCCTTGGGGTTCACCGACATTCACCCGATTGCGTCGTTTTATAGCTTGCTTAAATCACGAATACACCCTTCCGTAACATGGGGTATTCCTATTACCAGACTCACTCGTCATGGCGATGAACATCATCAGCTGTGTCGCTATATTAAACGGCACCAGGGGCAATCGGCATGTATAGGGCCGCATATGGATGCCACTCGCGTCATTCATGATGAACCCGCTATTCAGGCCATAACAGCGGGTATCGCCAAAACCGCGGCGGCGTTTGATTGCGTTTTGGCACAGCACCCATATGCTTCCGAAACACAATTGGCGGGCACTCTTGTGGGGGAATTATTGCGCCAAACGCCCTATGGCCTGGCATTTTCCCCTATTGTGGCAACCAATCAGAATGCCGCCATATTGCACTATACCGATAACAGTGCCGCCATCGCTTCAACAGATATGATTTTGATGGATTTTGGATTGCGGTGGGGGACCATGTGTACGGATGTATCGCGAACCATTCCCGCCGGCAAAACGTATTCCCCCATACAACGGGCCTTGATGGGTCTTGTGCTCGATACACAAGCCGCAACCATTGAGCGCATTCGAGCGGGGGTGACACTGGATGCATTGGATCAATTTGCCTGGTCTTTTTTGGAAGATGCGTTAGCCCGTTTATTGAAAGCCACGGGGGGGCATTGTCAGCGCCCCTACACCCACAAGCCCCATACCATTGGGCACTTGCTGGGCATTCAAGTGCACGATGGCGATGCGCACCGAGCGTACCGCCATAAACCCCTACCTCCTCACAGTATTATCACCATTGAGCCGGGCATCTATGGGACATTTACTATGTATGGGGAAACGGTTACCATTGGCATTCGTATCGAAGACAATGTTTTAATTTTGCCCAATGAAAACCGGGTGTTGACACAGGCCATTCCGAAAACCTGTGACGCCATTGAAGCGCGCTTAAAACAACGCTAAAAAACTCCCGTGTAATGTGCCAACAGATTCTCTGTATGCAGGAAAAACGGGTTCAATTTTTAAAATATCTTTGTGGGGCACCGATTTGTGAATCAACGATGTGAGCCACGTGTAGTGAGGTCCTTTCGGATCGCATTGGAACAACACCTGTTGCACCAATCGATGACTATGCAATGATGCATCTTTAATTTCTTTTTCTAAAAATCGCTCCAATTCCGATTCAAATAAAATGACGGACTCGGTAACATTGTGGTGTCTTTTTTCTACAATAATACTTTTCTCCAAGTCTGTTAAATACCGGTAATCCATACTATATTCAACGGGCAATATAAACCATTCCGTTAAATTATCGATGTACTGGGGGATGTTTTTTGTAATGGAGGACACCTCGTCGCGCTTATTCAAGATGTAATGAGCAATGGCACGGTGCCCACAACCGGTCCATGAGGCGGTATTTGTTGGGACACTAATGTAGGTTTTGTTTTTTGGTTTATTCAAATTGTTCATTTTGAAGGGCTTTAAAAATTCAGTGGATTGCACATTTTGCCAGTCTGTGTGACTAACCGTCATATGGTCAAAAACCAGTTCGGTCTTAACCACATCCACATTATATTGGGCGCATTTTTTTAAATCATTCGCATCCAACAATGCGTCCTGAATGCTCACGTCCAATGGATCTAGCACCTCATTTTTAGGGTATCTTTCGGCAAATATTTCTTTTATATCAGAGATTTTATAGCCTTTTTGTTTTAAGGTCAGAACCTCTCTGAGCCGGTTAATGTCTGACTCGGTAAAATATCGTGTAAAGCCAAGGCTTCGCTTTACGTCACCCACAAGACCTTCCGACTCATAATACCGAACGGTTCGAGGCGTTACATTTAATCGTTCAATAACCTCCTTCATTTTAAATATTTGTGTCCCCGACCCTAGATCTTTTGGAATTTCCGACTTATAGTTCTTCATAATGAGTAATAATACCATAAAAATTTCAGGAAGTGTTTTATCCGCTAATTTTTTGCATTTAGCAACAGATATTGGTCGCATGGAAGCGGCAGGGGTCGATAGTTGGCATTTGGATGTGATGGATAACCACATGGCGCCATGCATTTCGTTTGGCCCCCCCGTGATAGCGGCCATTGCGGATGTCGCACAGGTGCCCTTGGATGCCCATTTGATGATGGACGCCCCGTGGTTATTTTTTGATCAATACATTCAGGCCGGGGTCACGGATTTGTGCATTCATGCGGAGGCCTATGGGTACGAATCGGTGGCCCATGATCAGATCACCCGGGCGTCTCGGCGGGTAGCCCACATGGATGCGGATCGGTTTCGTGACCATAGTCGCCAATTGCGGGATCAAGCCATTGGGGTGGGGATCACCATCAACCCCGATACCCCGGTGTCGGCCATTGTCCCGGTACTGGATGCGGTGGATAGTGTGTTGGTAATGAGTGTTCATCCCGGGTTTTCGGGGCAGCCATTTATTCCCCAAACACTTCCCAAAATACGGGAATTGCGCCGTTATTACGATGGCCCCATTAAGGTAGATGGTGGGGTAACCGCCACCAATGCCAAGGCATTGATCGATGCGGGGGCAACGGTTCTTATTTCAGCGTCCTATTTATTTAAATCGACGGATTATGCGGCGGCCATTCAACGACTGCGATTTCCCATTAAGTAAGGTTAATTTTAGGAATTCTTATAGAGTGGTTAGGGCGTTGGCCATTTCAATAGCGGTTAGGGCCGCTTCATAGCCTTTATTGGACGGGCTATGGGGGCGTGCGCGTTCGAGGGCTTGGTCTACGGTATCGGTGGTTAATACCCCAAATATACCGGGTTTTTGGTGTTGTAAGGATACCTGAAGAACCCCTTGGGTCACCGCATCGCACACATAATCAAAATGGGCGGTATCGCCTTTAATAACGCAGGCGAGTGCAATAACCGCATCGTAGGTGGGCATGATATGGCTCATCATCAACGGGATTTCAAAGGCCCCGGGCACCCAGTACGTGTGGTGATTGGCGTCGGATACATGGTGATCGCTAAGGCCGCTTATGGCCCCCATCAGTAGGGATTTGGTAATGAATTCGTTGAAACGCGCGCAGACAATCCCAATACGCAACAAGCGACCATCCAATGAGCCCGTCGTGTGATTGCGCGGGTATTCAAAATGGTCGGGGGTGCCGGTTTGATTAATGGTCACCGATTAAATGCCCCAATTTTTTGGCCTTGGTGGCCAAGTAGGATTGATTGTGTTTGCCGGGAGCAATGGAAATGGGAATGCGCTCAACCACCTCGAGTCCGTAGCCTTGAATGCCAATAATTTTTTTGGGATTGTTGGTAATGAGGCGCAGTTTGGTGATGTTAAGTTCCAAAAGCATTTGGGCCCCAACCCCATAATCGCGCAGATCGGCTTTAAATCCCAATTTTTCGTTGGCTTCAACGGTATCGGCCCCCTGCTCCTGCAGTTTATAAGCGCGCAGTTTGTTGGCGATACCAATGCCCCGGCCTTCTTGACTCATGTATAATATGGCCCCCTGACCGTGATCAGCAATCATTTGCATGGCGGTTTCCAGTTGCGGGCCGCAATCGCAGCGTTGGGAGCCAAACACATCGCCCGTTAAACACTCGGAATGGACGCGGACTATAATGGGGTCGCCGGCTTTCCAGCTGCCCATGGTTAGGGCGTAGTGGTATTTTTTGTTGATTTTATCTTCAAAACACGTCAGTTTAAAATGGCCGTTGGCGGTGGGCATATCCACGGTTTCAACAAGGCTGATAAACCGTTCGGTTTGAATGCGGTAATGAATCAAATCTTTAATGGTTATTAGTGTTAAGTTATGTTCTTTTGCAAAAAGAATCAATTCATCGCGACGCGCCATGGTGCCGTCGTCTTTAATAATTTCGCAAATAACGCCGGCGGGTTGCAAGCCAGCCAATCGGGCCAAGTCAACAGCGGCTTCGGTGTGTCCGGCACGTTTTAAGACGCCCATTTCGCGGGCACGTAAGGGGAATATGTGGCCGGGGGATACAATATCATCACGGGTGCTGGTTGGGGAAATAAATAATTGAATGGTTTTGGCACGCTCTTGGGCGGATATGCCCGTTGTAATACCGTGTTTTTGCGCACCATCGATGGATACGGTAAAGGCGGTTTTCAATCCTTCTTTGTTATCGGACACCATTTGCTTTAAATCAAATGTATTGAGTATGGTATCGGTTGCGGGAACGCATACCAGGCCTTTGGCGTATTTGATCATAAAATTGATGGCTTCTGGGGTGGCGAATTGGGCCGCCATTACCAGGTCCCCTTCGTTTTCGCGGTCTTCGTCGTCCACAACTATCACCATTTTGCCGTTCGCAATATCGGCAATGGCACGATCAATGGGTTGAAATACATCGTCTTGCATAACTGTTAGTGTACAGGAAGATGGCATTTTTTAGTATGGACAACCGATTTTTTTGATACGATAATTCACAGTAATGCGTATTCAGGATCGATTTGTGGCGATACTAAAACAAAAAGGAACCGGGAAAACCATGAGTAAACACATGGATGATGCGGATTTGGACTTTGTGTTGACCCATATGAATCATCCGGATGCCGTATTGGAAACCCTTGCGACCCTGTTGGTGGCGTGGCAACAATTGCCCGCAACAGCGGCGGAAGCGGCGGCGTGGCAACGGGTTCAATCGGATTACGCGACGCTGGTGCCAACGGCGTTGCATGCTTTGTGTCAGCCGGGTGACACACCGGTTCATCGATCCATGCGTGGGGAGGCCTTGTCCGCGTCGGTGATACAGGCTACATTGGATGCGTTTTTTGAGGGTCGGCAGCCGGGGTATGATGTGGCCGCTCTTTTAGAAAGTTTGCGGCTTCGAGAAGAGACCTTGGATGAAAATGTGGCCTTTTATACGTATTTTCGGTCAAAAACAGCGCGCATTACGGTGGATTGTCCCCTGTTGATTGACATGGCAACGCCCTATGATGGGTTCAATCGGAACTATTTTTTACAGCCCTTTGTGGCCGCGTTGCTGGGGGCGATTGGGCTCCCCTGTGTGCTGCATGGGGTGAAGGCGGTATCGCCCAAACGCGGGTTATCCACCCATAATTTGCTGCTACAGGCGGGGAAAAATCCGTTTATGGCATTGGATCGCGTGGCCCAATCCATTATGGATCCAACCATTGGGTGGGGGTATGTGGACCAATCCATTTTTTGCCCGTCCTTGCATGCGTTGGTGCCATTGCGGCAGGCGATGGTAAAGCGGCCGGTCTTGGCGACGATTGAAAAGTGGCTGTGCCCCCTGTCGGCCCAACAGACACTCTGCGTTACCGGATTTACCCACCCGCCCTACAAGCAAAAAACCATCGATATTATTCAGCGCATTGGGGTGTTTTCACGGCTATTATTGGTGCGTGGGGTGGAAGGGTCAACACTGCTTCCCTTTGATCGGCGCACACCCTTTATTGTGGCGGATGCCAACGAATCCGTGCGGCATGATTTTATGGCCCCGGCGACAGTGGGGGTTTCGGCGGCATCGATTCCCGAAGCGGATCCGGCACATACCCTTGAAAAAGGCCTTCAGGGCTTGCGTGGAGCGGATGCGGCGATAACGGCCTATTTGGGCTATCAGGTGGTGGCAATAACCCAGGCGCTGGGGATGGATCGGGATGCGGTGTGGGAGCGGGTGACTCAGGCGGTTTCGTCGGGTCGGGCGGTGGCCCATTGGGAGCGGGGCGCGCTGGATTGATGGCGTGAGCCATGCCTCGGCGTTGTTGGGGGCCATAAAAACGGGAGGGGGGCGGTTTTTGGTGAGAATTTGCCGCTAAATGTGTGTTGGGAACTGTGAATTTAAAGATCGTTGCAAGATTTGTTTTTTGTTATTCGATATATGGGGTAAGGATTTTTTGTATAGTTGCGTTTAGCTGCTTAGCAAATTTAAGTTATTAAAAATAGTATTAATAAAGGAGTTATTATTATGCCATCTGTTCTTCCCCCATCACCGGTGAGTTTGTCTCGCCCCCAAGCAGTCGGTTCGTCGAGCCAGCGAAGAAATGTAGACGGGGGGGCGAATACTGTAGTTCATCCGAAGGGGTCAACGGAACCTGTCCAACACCCTTCCGGAACAGGCGTTGCGCGCCAGTCCGATGTGTGGAATGCGCTTCGGGATGCCTTGTGTGCGATATGTTCGGCAGGTGGCAGCGCGGCGCGATATGTGCGGGCAAACCCGGCTAAAACCGGGGCGGCGCTTCTTTTGGCTCAAGCGGGGCTG
>JALQXX010000030.1:5798-16933 GCA_023262965.1 Candidatus Marinamargulisbacteria bacterium | reverse complement strand
TACATTTAAGAGTGTTGAAGATAGGATGACTCTAAAATATTTTAATAATATTAAAAAAAAATCGAATGGTGAGCTTAATCGGGAAATTAAATTAAATGAAGCTATGTGTGATAATGGGAAAATTCAGGGCTTGAATGTTACTAGAGCATACTTTTTATATGAAAATACACGTAAATGCTTCACTATTAACGAGGCCGATAAAGCTATAATTAGTGATATAGACTATAATAAATATATCCTCACTCTTTTAGGTAAAAAAGAACGAGACAATATAAAAAATAAATATGGAATTGATATTGATAGTATTTATACAATTGATTCTTTTGATAAAAATAAAATTAATTATATATTTGATCGTATTAAATTAAGATCTGAAGGGGTTAAGGATCGATATGCTTTTCTTTGCGTTATTGAACAGGTCTTGAAATACATGAAAATAGAAGATGAAATTAAAATTGAATCAAAAAAATTAAATATTTTGAGAGAAGGCGAAAAAATTACGTTGCCAGAACTAAGGGTGTATGTCATTAATGCCCAAGCTGCAGCCAAAGCCGCCCAAGCCCAAGCCGCCGAAGCCAAAGCCGCCACAGCCGAAGCCGAACTCGCCACAGCCGAAGCCAAAGCCACCGCAGCCCAAGCCGCCGCCAAAGCCCAAGCCGAAGCCGCCGCCGAAGCCGCCGCCCAAGCCCAAGCCCAAGCCCAAGCCCAAGCCCAAGCCGAAGCCGAAGCCGCCGCCAAAGCCGAAGCCGAAGCCGCCGCCAAAGCCCAAGCCGAAGCCGCCAAAGTTCAATTAGATAACGCCGAAAAAGAAATCAGAGAATTCGTGACTCAACAAAACGCAAATGAACTATTTAAAGATGAAATAGATGAATCAGGTTCATTAGATGCTAAACAGAAAGGATATCTAAAAACCCTCATTTCTAAACCGGTCGCCCTTCCAGGAATTCTAAGTAAGGAAGATTTCCAATGTGCCCCTGATTCTAAACCTCTAAATCTACAACAAATAACATTTTTAAAATTAGAAGATTCTGTCAAAACGTTATTTGATAAAAATAATGAATCAAAAATCTCCAAAAATGATTTAATAAAACTACTAAAAAACGTATGTCATTTTATAGATTTTGACATACCTACACTGGGCCAAAAATATTCCGAATCCAAAAATACGTGGAGTGAGAACCTCACAGTCATAACATCCGATCAAATGAAAATCAAAAAATTGCAAGATGCTCTTCGCATAGCACTCCAGGAAGCAGTAAAAAAACACGTATTTTTGGGCGGGGCCATCCACCAATCTGACACCGAATTGACAGAGGAACAACAAGAATTCATAAGAAAACAGGAAGAAGAGTGGAAAAAAGCTCTAAATCAGGCAATAGATGAAGCCCTATCCGGTTTGGAATCCACCGACACTGGCTCATCAACGCCCAAAATTAGCTCAAAATGGACAGCCCAATCATTCCAAGAAAAAATAAAAGAGATTATAAAATCCGATATCATCACGTCCACCATATTCAAGGAATCCGATGATTCTAAAACAAGAGTAGCCTTTGAATCCACAGGTCATTTGCGCGATACATTCGATCCCGCCAAGTTTGACAATCTCTCCCCTGCCAAGGCTGTCGCCACCGCCGATTCAAAGACACAAAACATACCAAAAACCCTCCCCCTCCCTGACCAAAAAGTAGCCTAATACCATTTGATATATCCCCAGTAAGCGGGTATACTCCGTAATATGGCATTATCAAAATCAGATCATGATCGCATTGTAGAGATACTATCTCGGGAGCCGACCCCCACGGAGCTGGCGATTTTTGATGCCATGTGGAGTGAGCATTGTTCTTACAAAAGTTCCCGTCCTATTTTAAAAACCTTGCCTACGGACGGTCCAAACGTGCTATTGGGTGTTGGTGAAGACGCGGGCATTGTTGAATTTGCCACACACGAAGGGCATACCTACGGGATTGCGGTATCGCATGAGTCGCACAATCATCCATCGCAAGTGTTACCTGTGGAAGGGGCGGCAACGGGTGTTGGTGGGGTGGTACGGGATGTATATTGCATGGGGGCGGATGTTATTGGTGTGTTGGATTCCTTGCACTTTGGGGATGTCCCCAATGATCCGCATGCCACGCCCAATCGGATTGCCGATGGTGTCGTGGCCGGTGTGGCGGGGTACAGCAACCCATTAGGCGTCCCCAATCTGGGGGGTGAAACCATCTACCATGAATCGTATAACGATAATTGCTTGGTGAATGTAGCCGCTATAGGCCTTGTGCGATCGGATCGCATTATTCGGTCACGGTCTCCCCAGCTATTACCATCCATTCCCCATGTGGTTGTTTTGGTTGGAAAAGCCACGGACACCACCGGCTTTGGTGGGGCCAGTTTTTCGTCCGATATATTGGATGCCGACCAGCAGGTTCAAAATATGGGGGCGGTGCAAGTACATGATCCTTTTATAAAGCGCGTATTGGTGGTGGCCCTAAACGATATGTTTGATTATGTTGCCAAACACAACATCGATATTGGCTTTAAAGACCTGGGGGCTGGGGGCCTGGCCTGTGCCGCATCGGAGTTAGCCGCGGCCAGTCAGCTGGGCTGTGATCTGGATTTGGAACAGGTACACACGGGCGGCATCCAATTGCCCCCAGAAATTCGGGCCTGTGCCGAAACCCAAGAACGATTTTGCTTGGTTGTTCCAGCCAATCACCTGGCAGCTATTTGTGATATTTTCAACAAAAAACACCGTCTTCAAGATGTGTATCCCGGTGCGGGGGCGTATTTGGTGGGGCGTGTCACCGATACCGGCGCATTTCGTATGCGGTATCGGGGGGAACAGGTCTGCGATATTCCCATGGATGCCATTACCGCTACGGTTTCGGTTGAGCGGCACGCAACCCCTAGAGACATCACGCGTCAGCGAGACACCCTTCCATCAGCCGATTACACGGTTCAAGCCGTTGCGCAGCACATGATTACGCGGTCGAACAATGCCCAAAAAAAGTATGTGTATCGCAATTACGATCAGTTTGTTAAAAATAATAGTGTGGTTATTCCGGGCGAAGCCGATGCCTGTGTATTAGCCCCCATAAAAGGGGCCCCGAATGGGGTTGCCGTTACCATTGATAGCAATACCTATGGCGTGGTAGACCCCTACACCGCCGGTGCCTATGCCGTTGCCGAATCCGTGCGCAATATTATCGCGGTTGGTGCCGAACCCATTGCCTTAACCGACTGTTTAAACTACGGCAACCCCGAAAAAGGGGATGTGTTTTTTGATTTTACCGAAGGGGTTCGGGGCATTGCCGATGCGGCGCGTCAGTTAAGTCCCCACAAGCAGGTGATTCCGGTTATTTCGGGCAATGTGAGTTTTTACAATGAGTCATCCACAGGCCAGGCCATCGTGCCCTCTCCTGTGGTGTGCTGTGTGGGGCGAATGCCCGATGCCTATGCCGCCCATCGCATGCAGATGATTCATCCCGGATCGGTTATTGTGGTTGTGGGGGAGCGCTTGCCGCATTTTTCCCAAACCGAATTCGAAAAAACATTGGTCGACCTGAAGGTGCCTACCGCATTTACAACAACGCCCCATGTGCACTTTGAGGCGGAGGCCGCGCAAAATGCCGCTATGTGGTCCATGTTAAATCACAATACCCATAGTGAAGGCATCCATGCGGTGCATGATATATCGCAGGGGGGATTGTGGCAGGCCTTGGTTGAAATGATCTTGGGGGATCGCAATTGGCCCTTGGTGGGAGCCGCGATTCAATGCCCCGACGATCTGGATCCCGCCACGTTCTTATTTAGTGAGTCGGGGGGATACGTGTGTGATGTTCAACCGCAGCATGTAAGCGCGGTAGAGGCGATACTAACCCATCACAATGTGGCTTACTATGTTGTGGGAACCACTACCCCAGATACGGGTATCGCCATAACGTGGCAAAAAAAATCGATTCTACACATGGGTCATGCGGATATGATTGCCAAGTGGAACCAAAAAAATACAGAAAAGGACGGTACGCCGATTTACAATGAAACGTTTTAACGCCATAATGTCATCCGAATCCCAAAAAGTATACGGGATTGTGGCCTTGATTGTTGTGTCCATTATTCTGGGCGGTTACAATCAATTTCAAGAAACCCGATTGCAGTCCGCATCGGGAACACCCAAAAGCGGGGTCATGGTTATTCCCATTGAAGGCATGATTTCAGCAACAGGCACCCAGTGGGAAATGAGTCTGGTTGACACCGTTACCGATCAGTTTCGGGTGGCGGCTTCGAATAAAGCGGTTAAAGCGGTGGTGTTAAAAATTAATTCCCCCGGCGGAACGGTGGGGGCCTCTCAAGAACTTTATGGGGCGGTCAAACGCTTTTCAACGGATACCAAAAAGCCGGTTATCGTATCGATTATGGATATTGGGGCATCGGGTGCCTATTGGGTGGCCTTGGCTGGGGATTATATTTTTGCGCATCCCGGTAGCATTGTGGGGTCCTTGGGGGTTATTACGCAGACTTTGGACTTAACACAAGTGCCTAAAAAATATGGGATTGATATGCGCACATACAAAGCCGGTCCTCACAAGGACTTGCTGAATCCCTGGCGAAGTCCCACCCGTGACGATGAGTATTTGATTAATAAATTGCTCGAAACCGTACACAATCAATTTAAGCAAGTGTTGATTACCAATCGAAACGTTACCCCCGATCAAGCCCATGTTTTAGCCGATGGGCGTATTTATGCCGGCGAGGACGCGTTAGCCGAGCAGTTGGTGGACCAATTGGGCGGGCTCCATGATGCGATTCAGTATGCAGGCAAGTTGGTGGGAATTGATGATCCAAAAGTCATCTCCTCCGAGCGTGGCATCAAAGATTGGGTGAAATCATTTGGGTCCATGGCTGCGTCGTTTCGCCCGTATGCCATTCCCCGTCTTCAGGAGACCCTCGAGATACGATAATGACATTGCTTTACCGGTTTATAATGCATCCGCGCCAGACCATTCGGATGTACAATCATCAAAAAACATGGAGTGATTGGTGGCTGGTCATGATCGTAGGCGCGTTACTAGGGATTGTCAATTCTTCTACCTTAAGTTTTGTTGCTGTAAAGTGGTCGGTACTAAGTGCTGCGTTGGTTTTGATTGTTGTTTTGGGGTATGTGGTGAATGTGGTGATTCATGCGATGGTATTGGACGTAACCGCCCAAATTATGGGGCAAAAAGGGCAGTTAATGCCACTTGTGTATTGGATAGGATTGAGCCAATCGGTATTATGGCTACTGCCTATTATGGGCATTATTCAACGCAATTTTATAGTTATTGGTATGATACTGATCATTGGTTTAATAGGTATTCATTATAGGTACATGTGGATTATTATGAGTCAGTTATACAATACATCAACCAAAATGACCTGGACGCTTTTTGGACTATCGGTTCTTATTATCTTGAGTGGTATTAAGCTAATGGTTTCTACCTTGGGATACATGCTATCATGGATATGATGCGAATTGGGATTGGGTACGATGTTCATGCATTTGTGGTTGATCGGCCATTAATTATGGGTGGGGTCACAATTCCGCATACCAAAGGGTTGCTGGGCCATTCCGATGCCGATGTGTTGACCCATGCCATTATGGATGCCTTATTGGGGGCCGTGGCGTTGGGGAGTATTGGGGATTGGTTTCCCGATACGGATCCCCAATACAAAAATGCGAACAGTACGGTGTTATTGAAAACCGTGTGCAAGGCGGTTCAAAAACAGGGGTTTCGGATTGGCAATGTGGACACGGTTATTGTTGCACAAGAACCGGTGTTTAAACCGCATATACAGGCTATTCGAGAATCGTTGGCCGAAGCAATGGCCATTTCGGTGGATACGATTGGGGTTAAAGCGACCACAACGGAACAGTTGGGATTTGAAGGGAGGTCAGAAGGCATTGCCGTTCATGCAACCGCACTTGTTGCCCAATATCATTAGTCAGCGGGATGTGGATCGTTGGTATGGATCCAGTCATTTTCGCAGGAAATCGTCATGGATATGCATTGATCAGCCCAAGGTAATTGAGGCCTTTCGCAATCGATTTGAGATTGAACAGGTGATTGTAGCGACAACCACAACGCCTCCACCGTGGGCATCCCATCATAAAATTATGTTGGCTCCCATGAAGTGGCTTACCGCGGTAACAGGCAAGCCCTCGCATCCCGGGGTTTTGGTAATCATAAAGCGACCCACATATCGGGACGCCTTGCTGTATGCTTCCAAACAGGTGGTCCTATTGGATGGAATTCAGGATCCTGGTAATATGGGGGCTATTTTGCGGTCGATGGTGGCATTTGGGTTAAACATCGTTTGTGTTACCCCTGATTGCGTCGATGTATTTCATCCCAAAAGTGTGAATGCATCTGCCGGGGCCTTGGCTCATATAGCCGTTTTCCATGAGGTTAATTGGCGGGAATGGATGCGTCAAACCCGTACGCCATTGATTATATTGGATCCGCGTGGCCAGCATTCGGTACACAGCATGCCCCCTATGGATCGTTTTTCCTTGGTTTGTGGATCAGAAGGTCGCGGGGTGGATGTGCGACGATTTGTTGAATTTGAAAATACGCTGGTGTCGATTCCAATGATTGGCGATATGGAATCGTTGAATGTAGCGGTTAGTGCGGGTATTGCATTGCATTACTTAACAAAGGGCTTATCATGAGCGTACCTTCTTCAGGCAACGTCAATCAGCGCCCTATTCAAGGGTCTATACAGGTGGACCAATCCGCTGAGTTAAAGGCTAAGGTTGCCGATACTGCAAAGGGAATGGCGGCGGTTATGGACACGGTTAGGGAGTTGTCTCAGGAGCTCAAAAATCAGCAGCAGTTTAAGATGCCCCAAAGTGATTCGCTAAAAAAGGATAGGGCCCAATATGATCGCCAGCTCGCTCAGTTAAACGAGCAAACAGTGGCTCAACAGCAGCACATTAACGCCCAAGATAACGCCCATCAGGCTCAAATGGGAAAAGGGACCGAGTCGCAGGTGGTGGCAGAAGCCATGGCGGGACTCATGCAAGATGAATTATTTGGTGATACCAATGATGTTCAAAAATCACTCGAAAAAAAAATGGACGAGCTCATGCAGTTGGCCGATGCCCTAGAAGGGGTTCAGTTGGCAGATCCCGATCACAATTATGAATTGGGGCAATTGTTTCATAATATTGAAACATTCAAGCGGTTGAAACGTCGCGATGATCAGTTAACCAAACAATTAGCCGATGCTGAAATTACATTGAACGAACAATCCGTCCGTGAAACCTTAAATCAATTGCCCACCGATTCATCAACCCATGCGATTAAACAATCAATCACGCCGCTTGTGGAAGAGGGTTCATCGGAGACGTCATGAAAAAACGCCCCCCGCTGACCTTAACGCCCAAGGAATCCAATGAATTAATGCCCATTGTTCGGGAATTCAATCGCATTACACGCGCAGTAAGTGATTTGTTGGGCCAACGTGTTAACGCCAAAGAACGCAAAATATCGGTATTGGTGAGTCGAATCAAGCGGCCGGATCAAGCCACCAACCATATCCGGGTGCAAAGTGTTAAATTTGACACCAATTTTTTAAAAGACCAGCGAAAAAAGTCCAAAAAAAACAAGGGGCAATCCGACTGGAATGACAACTTTAGTGAGCGACGGGGTTTTGTGATTTAATGGGGGCGTATTATACCATTCATACGATTCCGGGTGATAAATCCATATCGCATCGAGCGGTTATTATGGGGTCATTGGCCCATGGTGTCACAACGGTTAACGGGTTTTTGTTGGCCGATGATTGTTTGAATAATATGGCAATTTGGCAGCAATTGGGGGTTCGTATTGACCGACATGGGGATCAGTTACGGATATACGGTCGAGGCCCCCGTGCTCTCCAATCGCCGAATCGGGTATTGGATGTGGGGAACTCCGGTACAGCGATTCGTTTAATTGCGGGTGCGTTGGGGGGTACTTCGGTTAATGCGACCCTTACAGGAGACGCTTCCATCCAAAAACGCCCTATGGGCCGTATTATTGAGCCATTGCGTGCTATGGGGGTCCGTATTGAGTCGTCTGATAACGGGTGTCCGCCCTTGCGTATTCAAGGGAATCCGCAGTTGCGTTTGAATACACGATATGCCATGCCCATAGCAAGTGCTCAGGTAAAATCCGCGGTACTATTAGCGGGAATCAGTGCCGGGGTTCCGGTGACGGTGATTGAACCAGAGGCCTGTCGCAATCATACCGAAATACTATTGACGGTTTTTGGGGTACCTGTTTTGGTGGATAACCGAACGATTGCCATCCCCGCGGCATCATTGACAGCGCCGACGGACCCTATTCAAATTCCATCAGATATATCATCGGCGCTATTTTTTATAGCCTATGGGATTTTAGCCAATCGCCCCATTCATTTGACCCATGTGGGCTTAAATCCGTCTCGAATAGCATGTATAACGGCCCTCAAGGCTATGGGTATTGGTATACGAATGGTCGTTGATCATACGTCACGTGAGCCGATGGGAGATATTTATGTTGATCCATCGCCATTGCGTCATAATGTGACCATTCCATTGGAGTGGATTCCAAATATTATTGATGAATTGCCCATAATAGCAATGATTGCTTTGACGCAACCGGGGTGTTTTCGCGTTCGTGGCGCAGAAGAGTTGCGTGTTAAGGAATCGGATCGCATTGCGGGTATTGTGCGGCTGGTACAGACGCTGGGGGGTACGATTACCGAATATCCGGATGGATTTGACATTCATGGACCGCAGCCCATTGGATTGACCTGGCATTATGATGCGCATTTTGACCATCGATTGGCGATGTCGGCAGCCATTGTGTCTGCGGCGTATGGGTGTCAATCGGTTATTGATGGATCGGATAGCATTCAAACGTCGTTCCCCAATTTTTCCGCGATTTTGAATGATATCCCTACACCAATTGCTTAAATAGGCTAATTTGGGGGATGTGGAATGCGGTTTTTCTTGATATAATTCGGATATATGTTTGAGCAGATTCGAGGCGGGGGTACATTGAAGGCATGGTGTTTACACCGGTCTCGTCAAGCGTCCATGGATGCCGATACGATTCGGGATGTTATGGCCATAAAGGCGGCCGTTGTTGACCGTGGGGATGCGGCGGTATGTGATTACACCGCGCAATTTGATGGGGTGGTGGTGGCACCCAGTGCGTTGCGCGTCACCCCAGAACAGGTGGCGGCGGCTTACAAGCAGGTTTCGGAGTCGGTTGTAGATGCGTTACGGCGTGCGGCGGCTAACATTCAGGCCTATCATCGGCATCAAATACCGCGTAATTGGCATTATTCAGAAGAAGGGCGTTGCTATGGCGCTCAATTTAACGCGATTGATGCGGTTGGGTTGTACGTGCCGGGTGGTCGGGCGGCATACCCAACATCGGTATTAATGACGGCTATCCCTGCGATTATTGCGGGGTGTTCGCGCGTTGTTATGGTATCGCCCCCCACACAGGGAGCCATTAACCCAACGGTTTTGGTGGCGGCAGACATTGCTGGGGTGTCGGAGATCTATTCAATAGGGGGCGCACAGGCGATTATTGCCCTGGCCTATGGTACGGATACCATACCAGCGGTGGATAAAATTGTTGGGCCAGGTAACCGATATGTAACAGCGGCAAAACAATTGGTGTATGGGGTTGTGGATATTGATAAGCCAGCGGGACCTTCGGAGGTATGTGTGTATGTGGATACACCGGCCTATGCGGCTTATGCGGCGGCAGAAATGTGGGCGCAATTGGAGCATGATCCGGATGCATCGGCAGTAGCTATAACAACGTCTCCTCAAATTGCCGAGGCCATTCAGATTGCTGCTGCGGATCAACAAACCGTGTTGACCCGACAAACCATTTTGCGTCAATCCGCAGCCAATGCGGTGATTGCGGTTGTGGACAATCATGAAGATAGTATTGCGGCCATTAATCAGTGTGCATCGGAACATGTGGTGCTATTGACGGATACAGCTGAATATATGCGGCCCTTGGTGCGTCATGGTGGTTCGTTGTTTTGTGGACCGTATACACCGGTCACATTGGGGGATTATTATGCGGGACCCAATCATGTGTTGCCAACGGCCCGATCGGCCCGATTTGCATCCCCATTGGGGGTTATGGATTTTATGAAATATTCATCATATTTAGAAACGACCCAAGCATGGTTAGCGGATGTGGCGACAGATATTGCGCATTTAACACAGGCTGAGGGATTTGATGCCCATTATCAAGCGGTTGCAATACGACTTCAGTAATGAAAAAACCCAAATGGTATGTTGTGTGGAAGGGATATTCTCCCGGTATTTACACAACGTGGGCGGCAACCAAGGCGGTGATCGATGGGTACATCGGGGCGCGTTATCAATCGTTTGGCACATTAATCGAAGCGGAAGCCGCTTACGTAGCGGGGCCCGATGTATCCGGTTTGAACGACTTTTCCGGCATAGCGAGGGAGTTGCCTCCCGAGGTTATTTTGGATAGTGTGGCAGTGGATGCCGCTTGCAGTGGCAACCCGGGTGTTGTTGAGTATCGTGGGGTGTATTTGGCTACAAAAGAAGTGATTTTTTACAAAAAAATCGATGGGTTAGGCACTAATAATTTGGGTGAATTTTTGGCGATTGTACATGCCTTGGCGTTGCAACATGCGAATAAAACGGCGTTACCGATTTATTCGGATTCGGTAACAGCCTTGGCTTGGGTGCGAAATAAACGGTGCAAATCATCGATCACACGATCATCGGACACCGCACCGATTCTTGATTTGGTTCAGCGTGCCCAAGTATGGCTTGAAAATCATGAAATAGGGGTACCTATTCACAAATGGATAACAACTGAATGGGGGGAAATTCCGGCTGATTTTGAACGAAAGAACTGATGTTTTCGTGGCTTCGTAAAAAAATTATTCGATACAAACCGTTAATGATATATGTGGATCCAGATCCCATGTATCAACAAGCCATCGTGGATATGTTGAGCGCCTATTATCGCATATTGGTGGCGGCAAATTACCAGGATGTTGCCACTCATATGCACAATTACGCACAACCAATCGATATTATATTTATGTGTATTGATGATATT
>JALQXX010000030.1:0-5788 GCA_023262965.1 Candidatus Marinamargulisbacteria bacterium | reverse complement strand
ATATTCCATACGATGCTATTCTTACAAAGATTTTTAAAGAAACCGGTGTGTTACCCCGCCTGGTGTTTTCATCGGCACGACGGGATCAATTTGAAATGTACGATGCGGTATCCAAATATGGCGCGGAAGACTTTGTTAAAAAGCCGTTATCGCAAGAACGTTTATGTGAGCATATGTACGCGATATTTAATCGCCCCATGAGCGTATCGCGTTTGCGAAATATACGTGATATATACGGGTTTAATGATGTTATTGATCGCTTGAATAATAAATTGGAAATCCACGCGCCATACATGGTGTTTGACACTTTGGAGCGATGGGTACAGGTATTGGAGTTTATAAAACGGCAATTAACCCCATTTTATTCGTTTGAGGATCCGTACACAGCAACAATCTTATTTGTGGATGATGAGGAAAGTATTGTATACGGATATCAAAAATTTATGGAAAATAAAAATTTTAAAACAATTTTTTCAAAAACATTGGCCAGTGCTAGAGCGATTTTAGCTGAAAAATCGGTTGATGTTATTGTATTGGATTTGGGGTTGCCGGATGGCAATGGTGGAATTATATTGAATGATATTTTTGAAAAAAATCCAATCCGACAGGATAATCCAGAGATTATGGTTGTCAGTAGTTATTTAGAAAAAAAAATGATTATTGATATCTTGAATCGTGGGGCGAAACTTTTTTTAAATAAGCCTATAACCTACGATAAATTTATGAACAGTATTTATCAATTGGCTTTTTTAAAGTTTATGCGCAGTCAGTTAAAAATGTTGTTGAGGGATTTGTGAGCAATGCCCCAGCATCGGCATGCAATTCAAATTGAGATAGCACTATAGTACACGTCAACAGTTGATACTGTGGTTGATATACAAGTGTCGAATAGGCAAATGTATATTTTTTACAATGGGGATGGTGCCGAGAACAGGACTTGAACCTGCACGCCCATAAACGGGCACTAGCCCCTCAAGCTAGCGTGTATACCATTTCACCATCTCGGCAACTAGATATACTCTAGCATAGAGTGTTTTTTTTTCCAAACGTCTGCAGGGGGGGGCGTATTTTAAAAAAATTCATCTTCTCGAAGGCTAGTAAATATGGCACTATGATAGGTATGGTAATGCCACATTCGGTTTGCACAATGCGTGCGTTATTTGAAACACGGCAACACAATATTTGCGATGCCTTATCGGCGGTTGCGCCATTTGATAACCGTGTTGATACGTGGTCGCGTGAACGCGGTGGGGGTGGGTGTACGCGGGTGGTACGCAATGATGTTTTTGAAAGTGGCGGGGTTGCGGTATCAACGGTGCATGGTCAGATTTCGGCCAGTGAAGCCCCCCTTTTTGAAACACTGATTCATCGCGTTAATTCTCGGTTTGATATAACAGCTGATGCCTTTTTTTATGCAACAGGCATCAGCTTAATCATTCATCCTAAAAACCCATTTGTGCCGACGGTTCATGCCAATTATCGGTATTTTGAGGTTACGTGTGGCGGCAAATCGGTGTGGTGGGTGGGTGGGGGTGCCGACTTAACGCCGTACTATATTACAGATGATGATGCCCGGCATTTTCATGGGTGCCATAAGGCTATATGCGATAATCACCCGGCATTTTTGTATAAGACGCTTAAAGCGGACTGCGACACGTATTTTTACTTACCACATCGTCAGGAGCATCGTGGGATTGGCGGCATTTTTTTTGATTATCGGTGCCATGATTTTGATGATGCCTATGCGTTTATAACCGGTGCATCTGCTGCTTTTATAGATGCCTATATTCCGATTGTAAATCGCCAAAAAGATGCGCCCGTGTTGGATGCCCACCGACAGTGGCAGCAGTTACGACGTGGCCGGTATGTTGAGTTTAATTTGTTGTATGATCGGGGCACATTATTTGGCTTAAAAACAGGTGGACGAACCGAAAGTATTTTAATGTCATTGCCCCCATCCGTTTCATGGAATTGCGACATGCCCATTGAGCCAGACTCAGCCGAAGCATACGTAGTTACGGTATTAAAAAAACCCATCGAATGGGTGTGATGCATTGTTTTTACTAAGTAACGGGTTCACTATTTTCTGCATCGGATGATGCATCATGGCATTTGAACCAACAGGTAATTGTGGTTCCGTTATTTTTTTCAGACGATATGTCCAATACGCCGCCATGATCATGTACCGTTTTTGCCACAATAGACATCCCTAATCCTACATTAAGTGTGGTTTTTCGGGATGATTCATAGGGGATGGATATCTCTTCAATATTTTTTATTTCCATACCGCAGCCATTATCATGAACTGAAATGGCGACACACATTTCTTCTTTATTATCCAATACAGCGAGTTGATTGGTCACGATTAATTGAATCGATGGATGGGGCTCATGGGCGAGTGCTGAGATTGAGTTGCTAATGAGATTAATTAAAACCTGACCAACGGCATGTGAATCAGCGTATATAGTGGGGTTTAATGCTTGGCAGTTTACCGAAATCTGAATGCCAGCGGATTGACATTTGATGGCACATAAATTGCGAACATTGGTTGCAATTGTATGTAGATTGCAAATTTTGAATGTGTATTTATCAAAAGGGTTCATGTAGGATAACATGGGTTGAATGATACGATTGAGTCGCTCCACGCTATATTGAATGCTGGAGCAAAATTCGTTGATATCAATCGCCTCCATCTGCTTAAGATCCGCCGTGCTTTGTAACATTTGCAGCGGATTTTTGAATTCATGAGCAATATTTTGCACCAAGCGGGCGTAGTCGGCATGTTTAATTAATGCGCGTTGGCGATTTTTGCTGAGCATCAAGGTACGAAAAGCACGCGTTTCACCAAGGGAAAATATATGGGCTTCTATAATAACCAAAAAAACGGTTGTTGCAAATGCGCAGGTATATAGAATGCGGGATACGTACAGGGGGATATGAACGGGCGTAAAAAGTGTAAACATGTGGCTAGCCCATAAAAATACCATGCCCAACCCGATGATGCCCAAACTGACGCGTAGGTAGGGTTTGGCGTCATCGTGGGAAAAAAACATATACGGTAGTATTGATAATGGAACAAGAAGTAAATGCGCGCCAGAGGTGATGCCCAAATAAACCGAATAAAATGGCAAAAACATAATTTGAGTAGCGATTTGGATTAATCCCGCAATATAGGAGTGGTGTGTGTAATTTAATATAAGGGATATAATATATAATACTAAAATATGTATCACGTAAAATGCCGCTTGATGTAAATTGAAGTGGGTAAAAATAAAGAAGTAGGGTAATGCCAATAGGCTCATGCTGAGGGCGACATGGTTCACTAGGCGTACTTGCTTGCGCTTAGGAATGGTCATCCCATCGGTGATGCCAATACTACTAAAACGTCGAAACGCTACTTTTAATGCGTTGGGGATCAAATAGATCCCCGACTAACCAAATGGTGAAGTAAAAGTGCCAGGGTAGGCGTTACCGATTCGGCTGCTGTAGTTTGAGTTGTTGGAGTTGTTGTAGTTGGAGTTGGTGGGGCGGGTGTTACGTTCAAGGGGCTATTGGTTCCAGAACTTAAGGAATTCCGTCTAGTTCGTTGAGCTCGGATTAGTATTTGATTTCTTGTATCTATTAAAGATCTTAAACTCTGTACAAAGTCACGGACAAGGTTGTATTCACAATCGGAATTTTTGAGTATTTCTAAGATATCCTTGACGCCACCGGGTCGATCTTGCTTCACTATTTTCTGGAACGCAAGGTTGATTTTTTGGTAAGAATCAAGCGAATTTTGTTGTTGATTAAAAATATCAATAATTCCACTGAGATCTTCCATGTTTAGTTCTCGACTATGGTTATTCTTTAGATTATTTGGCAAACATGTTGCAATAACGTTCCCAATTCGGCCTAATTTTTGATCCAGTACGGATTCTTCTTTAAAGAGCGCAGACTCGAGCCTGACTACAATAGCGTCCTTACCCGTTATTGTTTTTGATAATTTCAAATATTCTATTTCCAAATAAAACGGAACAATATTCATATTGTGAGACGATAGTTTATAGGCCTCTATTAAATTAAATATGTTTGGATAATTATTGAATACCAAGGATTTATCATAACTGTTGAAAAGACCAACATAATTCTCCCAGATGGTTGACCAAACAGGGTTTTTTGAAATATCAGGTGCCGCAAGGCTATCCTCAACGGCGTGGATGGAATTAATAATACCTTCAATATCAAGGCAGGTGGTTTCAAACTCTATCCATGTAAAGGCTAAGTATTCAGCTAAGGCTTCCTTTGTTTCTTGAGGCCATTTGCTTAATTCATCGTCATTATTAATTAATTTCAGAATTACTTGGGATGCATTATTCTTGTCTATTGTTTCTTGTTCTGTACCAACTTTAATGGTTCGATAAATGGTTGGCTCTAACTCGGAAGGAAAAATGTTTAATATAATATTTATAATTGGTTGAGATCGAAATTCATCGGAAAAATCATCCCACATAAAGTTGCAAAATGCTTGATGAGTTAGAATGCGGTACATTTCGTTATATGATTCTTTTGGTATATCGGATTCCTCCGGATAAGGATACAATAGAGAAATGCCTTCATAAATCCAGGGCAGCATTCCAAATTTACGTGGTTGGATCGAAATTTTTTTGTCTGAAAGGTGGTATTTAGCGCTTTCAATAAAATCAGAATACTTTTTTTTGTAATTATTATATACATCAATTAACTTGCCAAGATTGGATCCGCTATAATCGCCAATCTTAGACATTTCTTTGTATTTAAGCATGTTTAGATGGCTTTGAAAAACACGATCTAATGCTACAAAGCGATTTTTGGTTTCTTCACTTGACTTTGAAAAGCCCAGATATTTACACATTTCTTTATAAAAAAAGTTGTCCTTAGAGGTCCATCGATCAATATAATCAAATGTATTTTCAATGAATTCTAGCCCCAACTTATCGAAAGTAGATTTGGAAAATTGCTTTAGTTTATTCATTAAGTAATCTAACATAGCAAAGTCGTTATTATTATAAATATTTTGGCAACATTCCATTGCCCTATTAATTATTTTAAAAGTATCGGGATCGCCTTTGATTTCGGTACTATTGTCTAGTAGCTGAGTTATTTGTTTTTTGATTAATAATAAACTATGGGGAAGCGAATTCGTCGATAAATGCAAAACCGTCTCGTCACTCGAATTCGATGAGGCGTGATTAAAATTTAAGATTGGACCATCAGAGGGGGGATATTCTAAGGTATTATCCCTTGATTTTGTATTCCTATCATCAATCGAACCCTCTGGACCTTCAGGACCTGTTCTTTTTCTTTTTGGATGGCTTACATTTAGATGGCTTACAGATCGTGCTCTATCCATAATTCACCTCTTCTAGACAAAAGATATTTTTTAGATTTTTAAACTTCATTAATTATTCCTCCCTGGTTTTATTTTATATGGCATACAGTATCAACAAACCATTCAATACGCAAGAAAATTACATGTGATATTCCAAAGAATTTTTTGTAAGAAAGCATTTTAAGCACAGATTTCACCTTGAGTTCTACCTGGCACAACGTGTTAAAAATTATATGGGCTACAAACGTTTACTGGTGAAAAAAGTATTGCAAAATATGGGTTCGCAGCTAAAATGGTGTAAAAAAAGTGGTGTAAAAAATAGGTCGTTCCGGGTGATTTCTAGCGGAGAGGAGAGTCCCCCCCCCCGGTACGGACCCGCAGCTAAAATCGTGTAAAAAAGGCGGCAAAAAAAATTGTGAAGAATAGGCGGTAAAAAAA
>JALQXX010000029.1 GCA_023262965.1 Candidatus Marinamargulisbacteria bacterium | reverse complement strand
AATTTCTGGTTCAAATATAGTGAAATAATGTATGTTTATAAAGGCAAAGGAAAATGTTACGGCGTAAGTCGTGAATAGAATACTGCCAATTTTCTTCCCAATTTGTTGATTAATGATAATGTAAATGGAATAGCTAATTGCAGCAAGGAAGGCCAAACTGATTCCTATTCTATTGGCTGATGTTAGCGATAAATTAAAGCCGCCTAAAACAAAAAATAATCCTATTTGGACTAATGTAAAACAGACTATATCGCTATTTCTTGGCAGTCTTCTTTCAAGAATGGCATTTAATATCAAAACATAGGTAGGAAATGTATATACTATGATTCTGTTGATATTAGCGTCAATTAGTTTTATCGAATGAAAATCGCATAATGTTGCTAGATAATAACCGAAGAATCCTGCCAAAATACAACGAATAGCCATTTTCTTATCAAGAATAACCGTAAATAGCGCCTTTCTTTTTTTATAAAAAGCAAACGCTACTAACAAAGGCACCGTGAATAAGAATCGATAATAAAATAAATCCATAACGGCTACTTTTTCAATATATGCCAACTTCACCAAAATTGATCTAAATGAAAGCAGAGCGGTTGCCAGAAGAACAAAAAATGTTCCAAGAAGATAATTATTGGATAATAGTTCCTTGTATTTTTTTATCAATTTCAATTATTGTATCATAATCGTGACGTCGCCGCCACCGAATCGGGTGCTGTTTGCGCAAAAATAGCCGTTGCCGATAATGGTTTTGCCAAGCTCTCATCACAGGCCCTTGCAATTGTTGCCATTGCGGCGTCAACCGTTGCTTTATAATCCACAAAATACTGCGCCGATATACCCAAATGATCCCGTGCCAACTGTGTAATCACTGCAATAATATCGCTCATAACAGCCTCCGCCCGAAAAAACACCGACCACCCACCTTTATCCGCCAAATAGTACATATACACCACCGGATGATTGGTAATATCCACCCCCTGAGCAACCAACTGCTGCACGATACTCTTATACACCATTCGCTCAAACATTACTCCCAACGCGGGCACATAAATGGTACGGATGTGATTCACAATCGCATGCTTATTATGCCATTTGTGACCAATTACCTGCCCTATTTGCTGACATCGATCACGCAAATACATGGCATATGCGTAATACGTCGAAAAAAAGGACCGGGCTACGCCGTCCAATTGCCGTGTATCATGCAGGTAGTCTTTTAATACACACACCTCGTACAAGCCCCCGCATACATAGACCTGCGTCCAATAGTCATTATCCTCGGCCATTAAATGCGCCACATCAATGTTTACAAATTGGTTATGCGTTATAATATAGTTATCCCAATGACGATCCCCAACACCCAAAATATCCCCAAAAGCGGCCGCCTGTGCCGCCATATCAACCGACGGCAACCCTCGGACACCCGCCGTATCTCCCAACCATTCACATAATTCCCAATGACCACGCTCACCCGTCAAAAACCACCCGCGATACGATTGCCGTCCAAATTGACGCGTTAAGTCGTTGTAGCGCACCTGATTTACATTGATTTTTTCTTTCAACACCACCACCCGATTATGACATACCAAGCGATACACACTACGCCCCTTCCCAATGTCCTGAACATCCGTTAATTGACGCACATCATACCCCAAGGCCTCAATCCATGACCATAGTCCCGCCGCCCGTATTTTGGACACCATTACCCGTACACGCGCAGACTGTGGCAATGTATTAAAAAATTTTTGACGAATGGTGACGTGATCACGCCCATATAACGATAACCGTTGAGACGATCGCTTTAATGCCAATGAAAATTGGGAATCATCATCAAGATACGCCTGAATATCCGCCTCAAAATACGGATCAATGCGATCGTGAATCGCCAGTTGATTAAAAGCCTCTAATAGCGCATGTGTCATACTAGTGATCCGCCACCTGCGCGTACGCATCCGAAATGCTGTCGCAGATATCCCGCGCCAATACCGACCGAAGCCCCCACTTTTTAGCCGCATAGTCCCCCGCCAATCCATGTAAATAAACCCCCCATTGGGCCCCCTCTACGGTCCCCATTCCCTGGGCAATGCACCCCGTAATCATGCCCATCAACACATCCCCTGACCCCGCTGTGGCCAAGGCCTGATTGCCCGTTGATGCGGTCCAAATACCCTGATCCGAAGCCACAAAGCTGCGATGACATTTATATACGACAATATGGTTTATAGATCTAGCAACACAAGCCACATCGGCGGGTGTGGGAGCTCCATGGGTCAATCCCACCATGCGCCGGTATTCCCCAGGATGCGGCGTGAACACCAGTCGCTGAGGCGGCAATGGCCGATTCACACAATGGTTATATACCGGGACAATGGCGTCGGCATCCACCACAATGGGTAGGGACTCACGCTCACAAATGGCCATAATTGGCGTGTACAATCCCGCATCCACCGCCCCCAACCCGGACCCAATACCAATCGCCGTTACCGAATACTGCGTGCATAGGTCCCCTATATCGGCCATCGAGGTCCCCGATAAGACCCCCTTTTGGGTATCCCCCTCAATCACAATGGCTTCGGGTGATCGGTAACGAATGGCCTGACATACAACAGGCGTTGCCACCACCACCACACGCCCTACCCCACTACGCAAGGCCGCTTCTGTCGCCAGTACAGCCGCCCCCGTATACCGATCCGATCCGGCTACAATCAGTGCCGTACCATACGTCCCCTTATGCGAATCACGGGGGCGTTGGGGTAAATTGGGCATTGGATTAGTCGGCGGCATCCACGCCCCCCTGGGCCAACACACGCGACAAACGACCGCGTAATTCCGCTAAGGGAATCAGTGCCAAACAATCCGCTAAATTGGGGCCCGATTCAAAGCCCGTTAACCCCTTACGCAAGGGCTTCATCACCGCACCTTTCCCCAAGGATAGGGTGTTCATAAGGGTATCAATCATTGTCGCCACCACTGTATTGGTCCATTCATTCAGACCGGTCATGATCCCCTGAGCCGCAGTCAAAACCCGATAATCGGTATCCCCTAAGGGTAATGCCGCCACACGCTCCATGCAGGCATCGGTTGTCAATTCATACACGGCCAAATGGGTAGTCACCTGATCCAACCGGTCCAGATTATCCCGTATGGTCAATACCTTCTGACGGCAATACGGATCTTGCTGGGTTTCGGGCGCAATAAACGGCCATACGGCATCCATAAACGCATCCTCACTGTACCCCGCCAAATACTGCTTATTCATCCACGTTAATTTGACCGTATCAAAAATAGCCCCAGCCTTATGAATGGTGTTGGGATCAAATAGGTCCACCAAATCGGTTTGGGATAGCTTTTCCCGACCATTCGGGGGCGTCCACCCCAACAACGACAAATAATTGATAATGGCCTCCGGCACAAACCCCTGATCCCGATAGTCACTCACCGACTGGGCACCATGCCGCTTGGATAACTTTGAGCGATCCGGGCCCAAAATAATGGGCAAATGCGCAAATACCGGCACATCCCATCCCAACGCCTGATACATTAATAATTGAATCGCCGTATTGGATATGTGGTCTTCCCCCCGCACCACATGCGTAATCCCCATATCGTAATCATCCACCACCACCGCAAAATTATAGGTTGGCTGCCCGTCGGATTTCATAATAATCGGGTCCGATAGTAACGAGGTATCAAAGCGAATAGCCCCACGAACTGTATCCGTCCACCCCACGTGTTGATGATGCGGCACCTTAAACCGAATGGTGTGCGCCTGACCGTCCTTCAATCGTTGGGACACCTCTTGTGGTGTATACGCTAAACTCCGCCGCGAATACATGTAGGCCCGGCCAGCGGCCTCGGCCTCAGAACGCTCCTGCGCCAATTCATCATCGGTTTCAAAACAATAATACGCATCCCCACGGTGTATCAATTGGTGCACAATCGGCGCATACACCCCCTGAGCAATGCGCTCCGACTGCCGATACCGCGTATCCCCCGACGGCTGCCATGGACTCTCATCAAAATGAATCCCCAACCAATCCAATCCCTCCCGAATATTGGCCTCAAATGCCGGCTTGGATCGCTGTACATCGGTATCTTCAATACGCAATATAAGGCGCCCACCTACTTTTTGGGACCATACCCAATTAAAAATAGCCGTGCGAACACTGCCAATGTGCAGATTCCCTGTTGGTGATGGCGCAAATCGAAAACGGGCCATGACTACAGATCCGCCATCCAAAGTCGCGCCGATGCCGACTCAATACCCAATGCATCCTGTAATTCGGGATTGGCACGAACCAAATCGCCTGTTTGATCCACAACATGCGCTACCGCTGTAGCCCCATTTGACGGATTGGTAAACCGCACATACGCTACCGGTGTCGCTGACTGGGGCAGTACCACCGCAAACGGTACGTAGGTGGATACAACCGGGACATTGTCAAATACTACGGTTACCGACTGACGGGCAGGAAAAACCGCTACTGACAGTATCAGACATCCCCATACCATATATTTAACCATGGGCTTATTATAAGGCAAATCCCCGATTATGGCAAATATCCTTTAAACAGACCCCACCCGCACACGTGTTATGATGCGCTCACAAACGGCATGAGTATCGGTGGCCGGTGCCCGTGCAATCGCATAAAATGCCCGTACCAGCGCCTCAATAATCGCTGGCTGATTCGCATAATGATAGGCATAGTACGTGCGCCGCAACAACACATCGTCCGGCGTTTTGGCCCATTCATACTGAATGGCATACGCCAATTCAGCCATACAAATCGGCGCATCCGGATGGCAGCGAGCGGCCATAGCTGGATTCATCTGAGCCAATTGCGTTATAGCCCCCGCCAAGGCACCGTACTGCTGCATCAGGTGATGGGCCACCGCCTCATCAAACACAGCCGTCACACCATCATAGAGCGACCGATTTTCGGCATCCCCTCCCCTTCGGGCCCCTAAAAAATAGGCGTCCTTGGCCTGTGGCGACCCTGACGGACGCCGGCCGGATCGCTGCCACCGATCCATTGCCTTCTCCCCCATCACCAAAAATGTGGTGTATTTGCCGCCACTAATACCCAGTACTCGTTGATCCAGCCAGGTGTAGGTTTCTTCACGCGATCGCTTGGATGGTGCCGCCTCAGACGAGGCAATCAAGGGCCGATACCCGCAAAAACCGCTCACAATATCGGCGGGGGTCCATGGCCGACCGGTGGTGTAATGGTTGAGTGCCGTTAGCAAGTAATCCGCCTCACCATTTCGTACATAGGGGGCATTGTACTGGCCATCGTCAGGATCGTCTGTGGTGCCAACCAGGGTTTTGCCTTCCCAAGGCATTACAAAAAACACCCGCGAATCCTGGGGGGTATGCAACAATACGGCCTGCGTTAACCCCATATTGGGCAACACAATATGCACCCCCTTTGTGGGCGCGACCATGGGGGTGTTTGACCAGTGATTGTTCCAGGCACCGGTGGCCACAATCATACCATCTGCCGTATACGACTGCTGGTGACCCTGCAAATCGGTAACCGTATACCCCAGGCCATTCTCTGTTGGATAAAAATCCGTCACCGGGGAATGATTGGCAATCATTGCGCCCCCATCTTCGGCCATGCGCAAGGCTTCAATCAACAACCGATGATCCGCCATTTGCGCATCGTAATACACCCCACAGCCCCGTAATCCCGTGGATTTGAGCCAGGGAATGCGCTGCGTCACCGCCGATGGGGGCATCATATGGTGTTTGGGCACAACACCCCCGGGTTGCAGCCAATCATACACCGATAACCCCAGTTTTAGTAACCACGGCCGCCATGGCGACTCCTTATACAACGGCACGTAGAATGCCAGGGGTTTAACCGCATGATTGGCGTACTGCAATAAATAATTCCGCGCCTTGAGCGATTCCCCCACCAATCGAAAGGCCCGCTGCTCCAAATAACGTAACCCCCCATGCGCCAACTTGGATGTAGCCGTACTCGCTCCCATACCAAAGTCCCCTTGCTCGTGCACAATAACACCATACCCCCGTTTGATGGCCGCCAATGCCACACCCGCACCGGTAATGCCCCCGCCTATAATCGCAATATCCCGGTGATTAGACATCCGCTACCTTCATTATAAACATCAACACGTAATGCGATGGATTATTCTGCCATGTATGGGTATGTGCTCCCCCACCGTGTGAATGGGTTCCGTCGGCTTGTGCACTTTGGGTGTGGTTGTGGCCAGCCGTAGAATTGGTGCTAAAACTACCATGAGAATGAGAGTGGGTGTCATTATAATTATGAGAATGGTCAACTGCAACAGGGGCGAATCCATCTGTACGTCTACGTTTATCAACCCATTGTTGTAATGAATAACTCGGAGCTCTTACTATGGTTGTACTGCCACTTAGTGTAGCGTTATTGATCGAAAATCCATGTGCATGTGTGCTCTCCGGGTTGATTGTATGCGTATGCCCCCCACCCATATGTGTATGGGCCCCGCTGGTAACCGTCCCATTGTTAGATCCGCCTATATAGCCTATTTTACCAGAGGTCGGTGGGTCACTCTTCTCAAGATTACTGGCACCCTTAATAAATTTATTCCGTAAATCTGGGGTGCCATTTTGCCCATCGCACACCGCCCAGCCATTCGGTATATTGCCAACGGTATCCGACCACATCATAATGGCGCCCAATGGCACCGGGTATAACCGTTCCCCATTTTTGTACAAGGCCTTTGCCTTCAGTGTGTCCTTCACATCCAAGGCCCTACCGGCATCGGGATTTTTACCAACACCCACACCTCCCTTTTCAATGACCATTGCCGGTTCGTTACTGCCGTATTGAATGTATCCACGCGTCGTGCCCGTATCCATTGACGCCATACCCAAAACAGCCTCATAATCCGACGTTTTTACATGCACACGCGGCAACGTATCCGTTGTGGATTCCAAACGTAAAATGGTATTTTCGTCATCTCGATCAATATGCACGGTATCGTCCGTGGATGTAGCGGTTCCCAAAATCACCGATTCGGCCGTAATTTTCATCGCCTGAACGGGTTGTTTGGAGTCCGGGTTTACCGTATTAACCATCATACTTTCTGACATATGTATGGCTAAACCTTTATGAAAACGCCATTCATTGGGCATAATCGTCGCATAGGGCCCCTCGGCATTTTGCAGCCACAGGGTACCCAGCACAGACATGTTTCCTGAAACCGTTAATCCGTGCGCCGAACCTGGAACCATCCCCACGCCCACCCGACCATCAACCAATACCCCCCGAAATGTGGCCATATCCAACTCGCTCGGAACCGTATCCGCAATAACCAGTTGATCCTGACTAAAAAAATTCGCCCCCGTTGATAAACCCGTATTATGACCAACCGACATACCCGACTCAACCAGCAACCCCGCAAAATTTTCCGGCAAGGCATTCTGTGTAAACGAGGCCCCAACCACCATCGATTCATCAGCATACACTGTTGTGGTATCGATATCCTTGCCAATCGATAATCCGCCACTTGATTCGCCCTTATGGATGAATACCTTCGGGTCGTTATCGGTTGTGATTGCAATGCGCTTACTGGATTGAATAATGCTTTCGTTGGGTCGCCCCCATGTGGGAACCACATCATTTAACTGAACCCGACCGGAGGCCCCATCACTACGGGTTAATACCAACCCACTCGGGCCATCGGCTGCCATAACCGTGCCCGGATAGTCTGACCGATTCCAAACATGTACATACGATCCTGGCGAATCGGTAAAAAACCCGGTTGTATAATTCGATCTATTACCCGCAATAACCATATAGGGCTCGCTACCCTGTATCCCAAACGATTCCGTGTCCTGTTGATTGGCAGGATCCAGTATCACCGACACCCCACCCACGGTATCCATACGATTATTCGCGGTCAATGTCAGGGCATTGGCATACAATGTATTGGAAATGGCGGCCTGTGTTGTGCGTAGGGTACCCTCAACCGCCAACGGGTACGACGGATCATCCGTTTTAATCCCAACATTCCCCTCATTATAATACAAATTCGCATCATTTTTTTGCCAGTAAAAGGGAATGTCCGTCACGCGCGATCCATCGGCATTCACACCCTCAACCGATAAATCCCCCTGAATGGTTAGCGTGCCATTAATGTCCCCGCCATCCATTAATCGATTGTAAAATTCAATCGTATCCTCAATCGTATCCTGATTGGTATCAATCCATCGAATAAGAACCCCGTTATCGGGCCCTTGTTTAAACGCTATGGCATCATTTTTTGCGTTCGGCTTCACGGCCGATACGGTTTCGTCTGGTAATTGTACCGACCATTCATTGTATAGATTGGGGGATTGAATGGTGATGCGCTGGGTATCCGCACTGAGAACCAGACCCGATGCATCATCGACAACCCACGTTTGAACCGCATTCACCACCTGCGATGCCGCATCGTGTATTGTAAACGATTGAATAAGTTGATTGATCCCATTTTTTGAATAATATAGCGATCCATTGACCCGAATGGGACCCTCAACATCAAAGCCGACATCCGCATCGGGGAGTCGCCCCAGACCAACCCCGGCTGTTGCAGGTATCTTCACCACATCGTCACCCGTTTGGGTTGCCCATGCCAAAGGATCCTCCGTATTGTAATGATGAATAATCGTGGCAGGGTTCTGACGATACAACCCCATCTGATTTTCTTTAGATGCATTTTGAAACCAATACGCACCCGTAACACCCACCGACCCCCCTACTGCCACAGCATAATTGGGTACGGCCTCTCGTAGTATACCCACGTAATTGCTGGTATCCATGTGCCACAATGGCGTGGTATCACTACGCAACCAAAAACCCGCCGCATCATGATGAATGGCATAGGCATGTTGTTCATTCATCATTGTCAGCCGCGCCGCACCATCGGCGGATCGAATGTCCATAATCGGGTGATCATCGGATACCATTGTCACCGCAGATGCTCCCGGCATGCGACCAATACCCACCGCTTTGGTTCCCACACCCATCATAACCCGATCATCCACACGCCATTGAAGTAATGGTTCGCTACCCGAAACCGATCGCAATCCCGTTAAATGCCAGTTCATTAATGCCGTTTTTATACCACGTCCATTCGCCGAAAGCGCCATGCCACCACCCAAAATGCTTAATTTAGCACGCGCAGGATCCGCACCGCCCAACACCCAGTCCCCAGCGGGGGTTATATGCGCTTTAATGTCATTATTGAGTTTAAAAAATGTGCTGCCGGCCTGATCGTCCGTTCCCGCATTAACGGTTAGCCACCCCAGGGTATCCATCATCATATACTGCGGATTGCTGGCATGTCGCTGCAATTGATGCCCCCAGCCCGGATACGCCTGATAATCCAACACCGTTGATTGAAACCCCATGGAGCCATCCACATGCCATGTCGCACGCAAGGGATCCACCGTGCCTGCCGATGTCGGTGACACATTTAAAAACGATCGTAACGCAACCGCCTCCCCTGTAAAATGCGCCGATTCGGTTTGTTGAAATTGCCAATACCCATTTTGAATGCCCATACGACCACCAAATCCTTGAAGGCGAGCCCCTTCTCGATTATTGGTTAACGTCATGATGTGTCCGGTACCATCGGTGGCAACATTGAAGAGTATGGCCCCATCGCGCGGGGATACACGCCACTGACCACCCCCTATCATAAGCAGCGGATAGGGCGAGTTATACGATCCTTGACCACTGTATACCACCAAAGGACTCAACCAATCCGTTCGCCCATCGCCGATTATAACCGGCGTATTGACCCGAATATTGGTATCGGTGGTCTCCCAGACCAGCCGATTGGTGGTAACCCACTCATTACCATAAATCCATGTATCCCCGGGTAAAAATCCCGGTGCTAGAGTCAGATGCGTATCCGTCATAACAATCCCATTTCCTGCCGATAATTGCTGATTGGTGTCCACCTGATCCAACGATACCCACCCATCCTGAAATAGGACCAGACCCATTTGATCGGTAAATTGAATGGTCCCATTTGCAATGGTGTTCCGTTGTGCCGATTCCCCCACCCGAATACCCCCCGAAACCGTTAACGGCGCCAATGATTCCCGCGTTCCCACCGATATCGGCCCCTCATAATAGATGCCCATCAATTCATTCGCCTCAATCACCTGCTTCCAATAATCCTGCCCCGCAATAATATGATGCAAATAGCGACCATCCCCCACCAATCTATCCGCCTGAACAACCCCACGTACCGATAGGGTACGACCATCGACGGGCAGCCGATTCATTCCCATCCCATTTTTAGCCATAATAACCACACTGTAATTGGATGATGCCGCTGTCGGAACGCCATCATTCGCATACATCCATGTCCGATTCTGTGACACCGTTACCGAATCCCCCAGCGCCACCGATTGATTGCCGTCAATGATATGATGGGTTCCTATGGCCACATTTCGATCCCCTACAATCGTTATCCCCTGGCCCAATACCGTGTTTAATGAACCGGTAACGCGGTTATTTTTCCCGCCAATAACGCTGGTATATGGGCCATAAACGGTATGATCCCGCCCCCCCACAATAACAGAAAAATCCCCCGATACATACTGATTAAATCCCCCCATAATCGCACTATGTTTCCCGTATAAACGATTCCCTTCGCCACCAACAATAATCGATGCGTCCGACAGCTCCCCAACATAGGCATTTTTGCCACCCAGTACCGATGCATACGGTGCTTTAACGGTTATATCTTCCCCAAAACCCATACTGTAGGATCCCACCATATTGGATCCAAAGGATTCCGTGAATAGCCCTGATCGAAACGCCGATCGGTCAGCATCCCACAGCAATACGGATCCCGATGCAATGGTATAGTCCAATGGGGTCTCCCGAGAACGTCCTTGAAACGCAATATTGCCACGTATATGCATCCGCCCATTGGGTGCTTGGGTATGAACACCCAAATTTCCCGACTCCGCTGCCACTACGACCTGTTTATGCCTCCCATCCGGGGCATTCAATGAATATCCCGAGCTGAACCCGGGGCCCGTTAATTGTGTCACCTGCGATCCCCCACCCACCCAGTAGTCCGCGTGAACAGACCCCGAAACGGCCAGGGTATATGGTGCTGTGGATTGGTGGACAACCACACGTTTGTTTGCATAATCCAACCACAATATCTCGTCGTGGCTAAACTGCTTGGTACGCTTGGCGTACTGCCCCAGTACAGCATAGGGTAAATAGTTGAATGGGGTATCAAACACGTCATTATTGATTGTAATTCGACAAATCACATCATTTTGTAACAACACATCCACCCAATCAATCCCAGCATCCGACACCACCACATTTAATGCCCCGTTATTTAAATATTTATCACCATCATCCACCCAAATAGGGTTCTGCAAATCCGTTCCAACAATTTCAACGCGGACATTGTGAGTACCATGCAAAAATAACGAGGACCACTGCCCCCTACTGTAGTAAAGCTTATTTAAATTAATACTTATTTGAAACACATTGGGCCATGTCGTGTCCGCCGCTAGCAGTGACAGACTTCCCAAAAAAAGAGCGATACCCATTCGCCAAAGTGCATTCATTCCGTTATTCCCTCTAAATAAATAAACGCTAAGGTGTAATATTCCGGTTCTAATGAAAGCCGCTCATGGCTGTGCGCAATATTGGTGTGATTAGCTGCAGCCGAATTCATGCTGTGCGCATGGTTCGAATTATTAAATATGGCCGTGTGACTATGGGGTGAAACCGACACCGAATGGCCATGTGAAACAGGATACATATTTGTATAAACATAAACGTTAGCAATAATCTTATCCTTCTCATTGTATGTGTCACAACATTGCGAGATTTTTCCAGGATCAAATGATGCGCCGGTGGTGCCACGATCACCTGAAAATATCTGGGATCCGCTACTTCCCGAATGCCCATGTCCCGCAGCATTCACTGTATGACCATGCATAGGATCCGTATGGGTATGTACATACTTATCGCCTGTAGAAATACTCCAATTAGAATTGCCTGTTTCCCCGTTTAAATTTGTGCCTCCCCCCACTACAAATAAATTCGAAAAATTGCATGCCGCGGTTGTCTTGAGACTTTCATCATCTACCCCCGTACACAACTTCCACCCTTCCGGCAATTCATCTGTAAATCCTGACCACATGATGATGCTTCCCACAGGCATATGGGTTAATATAGCATCCTTTTTGTAGTAATTGGTTGCATTTACCGTGTCGTCCACATCCAACCGAACATCATGTGTTGGCTGAGGGGCGCTGTTGCCGACACGATTATACCCCACATCCAGCGTATTATCACTCTTAATCGCAATGTCTCCACCAGCGTCTTCAGGTGATTCACCATCACTAAGCAATAATTCACCGGGCACCGCATTGGCAAACCCTATTCGGCCACTAGCACCTTTCGACTCAAATGCTATCCCCGCCGCATTACCCTCGGTGGATTCCACGCGCAATACCGGCTTATCCGATCGAATATGCACTTTTGTTAATGGCACATCAATTCCCAAGGCCAACCGCCCATAATTGTCTATCTGTAAGGATCGTGTATCTGGATGGGGGGACCATTTGACATAATTATGCCCCTGTATAGTCAGGTCGCGATTCAAAATGGACCCGCTATAGCCCAACACCGCTTCGTCGGTATCATTTAAAAAAATTGATAATTCATGATTATTATCTTGGGGATTCATGTAAAATCCGCCTAAAACACTCATGTCACCATCAATCCACACGTCATCCGTTGGGTAATCGGTCGGCAACACCCCCACAATCCATTGCCGTTGCACAACCAAATCGTTTTTCAGCCCAACCAAGCCGCCCATATAGGGGGCCGAATCCCCCACAACAACCGACCCACTTACCTGGGTTACGGATTGCGGATCAGCGGTCATAATACCCAATCGATGTTTGACCATTAGGCTATTATCGGGTGCTGTAACCGTACCGGCCAATGCCTCACCAACCACCACCGATCCGGAAACAGCCAGATTGGCATTCGGAAAACCCGTACCGTGAAATACCACATAATTATTGCTCACCGACAGCAACCCCGCCTGAGATTGAAAGCGCATGGCCTTGTTAGTGCTTTTAAACTCCCACTGACCCGCTGTCAGCTGAATAGATGCCGTTTCTCCCAGCCAAAATTCGGTTTGGGCGTTTCCTTGAATACGCCACAACGCCGCCCCTTCGGGGGCATATAGACTGGCAAAATACGTTGAATCAAAGCCATTTAATCCCCATTGCGTTGGTGTAAACACCAGATTATTAAGTGTTATTGCGGCATCGGTTGTATCACCGACGTTTATTGTCATATTTGGGGCATGTATCGTCATTGATTCACTATAAGGCGTTAACGATCCGGCATCCACGTCCGGAGCAATCATATCCATTACCGATGTTGTTCCCGCCACATCCAAGGGATATTCCGGATCCGATCGCCCAATACCCACATTTTCGGTTAACACATATTCACCATTAACCACCACATCATCAATCATGTCCCGATGATGCCACGGGAAGGGAATCGCCGTCATAGCGGCAATATTTCCCACCACCCCAAACGGGTCACCGTCATCGTTGGTACCCGTAACCGTCAATGTACCATTGATTATCATATCCCCCTCAACAACCCCACCCGATTGCAAGGTATTTTCAAATACCAAGGCATCAATTTCACCCGCTGCATCGGTATCTTCTGCGGTGATCGTAATGTTATCCCCCACAAATTTCAAGCGATCCACCCCTATTGCCGCAATGGACTGCATTGTATCTGGATCACTTGGATCATCCGGATTAATAATTCGAATGGTGGAAAAATGGGGGGCAAATGATACGGTGACGGTATTGGGCCCACTTTCGGACACCTGAAACCCTGTGTTGGCATCAAATCCCAATCGCTGATACCCGTTTGCCGACTGCGGACCATACGATTTTGTTGGTGTTTGAATGATTTTTTTTGTAATGGGCTCATCTTTATAATAAATGCCCTCACTGGCATATACACCGTTTTCCACAATCAGTTGCGCATTGGGATCATCTACGGCACCAACAATCACCCGATCATTTTTTAATGTAACCGCATGGGTATCTCCCACTGTAAACACCAACGCATCGGATACCGGACGAAGGCGCGCCCCTTCCGATGTCAATTCAACCACCGGTTTCATAGTCGTATTGTCGGCAAGAACCATGGCCAAGTGCCCATCGCTAATCGCCATATCCCCGCGAATCGCCATATCCACAGCGGGATCAATCGAGCGGTTCATTCCCCATTTACCATCTGACCATTGCATCCTGGCCGTCTGATCACGCCCAATCACAAAATCCCCCGGCTCTTCCGATCGCAGGCCCCATACCCGATCATCATCCCCATACACACGCACATAGTGCTCGGTTACGGTATCCTGGCGCAATACAACATGACTGTCGTTGGTATCCGCAACCACCGCCATGCGATCCGGTACAACACGGATTCCCATTCCGTGCGCCGACACATGAATCGCTGCGAATTCGTCCTCATTATTTGACGAGAAAAAGCCCATTCGATCATTATTGAATTGAATCCCTGTTTGACGTAACCGATCCGGTGAAAAAACGCCCATACTGTACCCCGCATCGAGCATCACGTCCCCATTGGGGTGTACCAGCATGGGATGATCAAACCCGTTATCGGTTTCGGATCCCAACACCATTTGGGCATCTGCATTCATATACCAAATGACCTGGTCGGCCACCGATCCGTAGGTTTTCGGTAGCACCCGCATTTGTATACGCCCCGCCTCGGTTGCTGCCTGAAGCGTCACATTCCCTTGGGCATCCGATGCCAGCATGGGCGTATCGTTAAATCGCTCCCACCCCAGTTGCGACGTATCCGGATTGGCGTCTACCAGTAAACCGGATACCCATGCGGGGGTATTAACCGCAAAGTCATCCGGTTTATAGGGCTCAAACACCCACAATCGCCCCGTTGGCCCCATTCCCCAAACCGGTGTGTTTTGGTAATCATTTATGGTATACCCACCACTTGATGAATCAAATAGCCATTGAAACCCACCCCGATCCGGATGCATGCGCGTCCAACCATTGGTATCGGGACGCGTATTCAGTCCCATGACAATGGTTTGATTCATGTCATAGTAATTCCCCATTTTTAACGACACCCCATTTGAACCATCAGCCGATAGCCAAACGATGCTGTTATTAACCGGATGAGACACCGTAAACTGCCCCCATTCAGACGGATTCGACCACCAGGATACGCCGCGCGAATACCGTGTATACCCATTGCCCAAAATCCATGTTTGTTGTGGCGAGTGCCGCCATTCATTTCCATCAAAAATCATGAAATCTTCCGGGTTGGCGGGCGACAGCTGCACCGTATCATCGCGTATTGCGATCATGTTCGAGCCCGTACGGTTGGTTGCCGTATCTTGAATGGTCAAGGAATGCGGGCCATCCGTACCATACCCAATCAAATCCCCATTTTCATATTGAATGGTGCCAGGAACCGGCCCGGATTCCACCGATGTATCCGCGGGCCCTAATCGTAGTCCATCTGTCAAATTGACCGCATTTAATACACGATTGGTTATACCTAGGGCAATGCCATCGGTTTCGGAAACCATGATAGTCCCGTCTCGAAACCAGTATTTATCCACCAGTGATACCTGGGTTAATCCGGATCCGTCCCCTTCGAATGTATCGGCATACAAGGTTCCGCCAATCGTTAGGTCAGCACTGTAATTTTCGGTATTTACCCGAACCCCATTATTGGCCCACCACACCACTTGATGATCCTTTTGTGGCGCAGGCGGTGACTTGTCTTCCATATTGACCATCCCTATTCGATTCGTCGTGATGGTCATCCCATCACCCATCACCAAATTATCATGCCCCTCTACCTGATTGGTATTGCCCAAAACGGTCACATCGTCTCCAACCACACGATTGGCATCCCCCATAGCGACTATATTGGACCCCTCTAGGGCGCTTCCCATCCCCGCAATGGCGGCGGCGTGCGTGGCATTGATCGCCACATACTCCCCACCTATCGCAACGGTATACCCCTTGGCAATGGTATGTGTATCGCCACCCACACCAACGGCATAATCACCCAAAACGAGGTGTCGGCTACCCCCAATAATACTGGCATACTGACCCGAAACGGTGTTGGTATCCCCACCCCAAATACCGGAATACCAGCCGCTAACCAACGCATCTTTTCCAATTGAAACAGCGGCACGTACCTGTAAAAATTGATCATCTTGGCGATACCGCTCCCCGGCAGTAAACGCCCCCACAGCATGATTCCAGGCCAACAATGATTGATCGATTGGAAGCGGGCTACTCAAACGCCCCACATTGGGTTCCCCATCCCGAAATAAAACACTTCCCCGAAGATCCCAAACAGTCTGAGGCGCGGCTGTATTCACACCCACCCACCCCCGATTGGTCACGGTTACAACATCGGTACCGTACCGACAATTAGCCGCCTGATTGTTGGGCGCACAGGTGCGTGAAAAATTGGATTCCAATGAATGGTCATCACTGAGCCCGGCACCCGACACATGATACAGATATTGACCATTACCAATAAATTGATCCGCACGGATGGATCCCGATACCACCAGTGCCGATGCCGTTGATTGACTACCCCCCATTTGAATAATCCCCTGGTTGTAATCAATCGCCATTAATTGATCATCGGATATTTGTGCGGCACGATTCGAGATCAATGCCAAAATTGACCGCGAAAATGATGATAGTGGCATAGTAATGGTATCCCCCAACACCGTTACATACACCGAAATATCCGGCATATCAAACACCCCTAAATCCGCATCTGATGCGGTATCAATCGTAAATGCCACATCAATAAATCCATCTTGAATCGTTCGATAATTATCGGTTACAAAGTACAGGTTTTGATGGGTATCTATAATGCCTGCTTGAACGGATACAGGCTCTGTGGTGTTCAAAAACTGTTGATTATCGACATCGTATACGTACATTTGAAAACCAATCTCCGCAGCAAAAACGCCAATGCTCCATAGCCCCATAATCACCATACCCAATAGCCGAATCATCATGATTCATCCACCTTAATAATAAAATACGCGACCTGGGATGATGGCAAGCTACTGGCAATCGTATGTTGGTGTTTACCGCCATCAGCCGCATCCGTACCACTTTGGTTTATTGTAATGGGCGTATGACTATTTGATTGGATCGAATGATTGTGGCCACCACCACCAGCACTGTTTATGCCATGGGAATGAGACACATCAAATTGATGGTTATGGTAAGACAATGGTATCAATAGCGATGATGCAACATCGTTGTCTGTCCTATCTAAATATCTATAAATATCAAATGGTTGTGGGGCATGCGAATGCGTATGCGATGTTGAGATTATTATATTTGTATAGGCTAAACTAGCTGCGCCATGGCTATGTCCCCCTTGACCGCCAACAAGACTGTGCTCATGCGAACTGGCATCATGGCTATGCCCCACCGCCGATAAGGTTGTTGTATCACCCCCGCCTGGGCCACGTATGTTGGAATAACTGTCGTTGGGCCCTTTGACCAAACGACCGCTCATATCGGGACACCCATTTGATCCATTGCATTTTTCCCAGCCAGGGGGAATCACCTCGCTTATCCAAAGCATAATCACGCCGGTTGGCACCGTTTGAAAAGATTTAAATCCATTCGTGGCATCTCGATCGCTGACCCGGTAATCATCCGCGGCAACATTCCCCGCGACGGTAATATCATATTGGTCATTCACCGCTGTGTTTATCCCGACACGATCATTGGCAATGGTTAACTCAGCCGCAGCCAATTCCGGTGAATCAACCCGTATACGTAGCCCCGTTCCATGGGATCCAATCATCATTTGAGTACCGTCTTTTTTTAAATGAATCGCCGCAATTTCCTTGTTGGACTGAACCATCATTTGCGCGTTATTGGATGCCATAACATGCATATCAACATCCACAGCCGGTTGCCCACCGATCCCCCATCGTCCATTTGTATCCAGCACCATGCGCGGCTGCCATCCCTCATTGGTGGTGTCATAACGTTGAATAGCAATCCCATTGGTACTGTATACATCTAGACCCGTTGTCACCGTGTCATTTATATCAAACTGCGTAATGGTATCGCCGCGATCTAAGGTACTATCACGCGCAATGGTAACGCCCGACTGGGCGTTTTTAAGGGTTAACGACCCGCTGCCAATGGCAACATTGGCAGACACCACAACACGAGGATCCAAATCATTCCCCTCTAAATCACGGGGCAGGGTGGTTGTCCCAATCCATACACGCGAATCCAACCCATTCACCGCCATGCCCGATTCCAGGGGGGCAACCAATCGATCGCCCACTACCACAGACCCACTGACCTCCAATGCCTGTCTGGGGCTCATATGACCTACCCCCACACGCCCATTCACAACCACGCTGTTATCGGGCGCTGTATCGTAACCAATCGCCAGATTTCCGTTCACATCAAGCCCATTCAAGGGATCCCTTGTTAATACCCCCGCCCGTCCATTGGGGCGAATCACCACAACGGGCTCTGTCGTATCTTGGGGGAAAAACGATATCCCGTTTGAAGCATCCCATACAAACGGATAGTCGGCGCTTGTATCATATGCCATGCGAAAAAATGGCGGCTCACTCTCCGTTGGATTTTTTCGTGACCATTCTATAAATTGCGGGGCATCATCTGTACGATCCCATCGCACAACGGTTGTAACATCCCTCACACCGCCCCCCATATCCACCAGATAGTCCGAGGTGTCATCTACCGTTCCTATAATTAATCGCGATTCCGTTGTTACGGTGATCAAGGACTCATACCCCTCATCACCCGTAGTGGATGCGTGCCGCCCCACTGTAAACGGCGCGTTCCCCGTCTGCCAATCCAAGGGGTTGGCCATATCAATAATTAGGGCTGTATCGGATTC
>JALQXX010000028.1 GCA_023262965.1 Candidatus Marinamargulisbacteria bacterium | reverse complement strand
ATGTTGGGTATCGCATTGATGTTGGGTACCGCATTGATGTTGAATTACGCCTTGATGCTGGATTACGCCTTGATGCTGGATTACGCCTTGATGTTGGGTATCGCGTTGATGCTGGGTATCGCATTGATGTTGAATTACGCCTTGATGTTGAATTACGCCTTGATGCTGGATTACGCCTTGATGTTGGGTATCGCGTTGATGCTGGGTATCGGGTTGATGTTGAATTACGCGTTGATGCTGGGTATCGGGTTGATGTTGGGTAAAATTTCGAGTGAATTTTGATGAGATATGGTGTTTCTCGAGGAGGGAGCAGACTTTTGTCTGTGACCGGATCGAAAACGCCAGATCTCGCGAAATTCACCGAAATTTTGGTGGGCCCACTAGGGCTTGAACCTAGGACCTGCCGGTTATGAGCCGGACGCTCTAACCAACTGAGCTATGGGCCCCAAAAACAAATATAGCGGAATTCGAGCCATTTTTCAAATCCGATTTGACACTGAGGTTCTTTCGAATGGTCTTGAATCCGACACAGATCACCAAAAAAAATATTATTTTTTAAAATTAGGATTGACTTTCACGTATACAGCCCCCCTATTTGACTACACCTAGACCAATCGGCCTTCATACCAACCGTGTATATTTAAGCCCCCCCCTCTAAAAACGGTCATACGAATTTCTATGCGACATTCGTACCAAATCGAACGTTTAAGGCCTCAATCCATATTCTTGTAATTTTTTTATGCGATTGGGATGCCGCAACTTGCGCAAAGCCTTTGCCTCGATTTGACGGATGCGCTCACGCGTGACATCAAATAAATTCCCGACTTCCTCCAAAGTCCGCGCCTTACCATCATCCATACCAAACCGAAGTCGAATAACACGCGCTTCGCGCTCAGTAAGCTCGTTCAAAATCGCATTTATCCCATCCCGAATATTGGCTTTTGCAATAACCGTATCGGGGGCCTCCATTGTTGTGTCTTCCACAAAATCCGCTAAATAATGGCCATCCTCTTCGCCCACCGGCGTCTCCAATGACAAGGGAATCTGTGAAATAGAAATAATTTCTTGAACCTTATTTAATTTCATTCCAGTATAGCTCGCAATTTCTTCTTCGGATGGCTTACATCCGAGTTCCTGCATTAATTCCCGAGCCGCTTTTCGAATGCGATTGATTGTTTCAACCATGTGCACTGGCACACGTATTGTACGCGCTTGATCGGAAATAGCTCGTGTAATGGCTTGCCGAATCCACCATGTCGCATAGGTACTAAACTTGTACCCTTTGGCATAATCAAATTTTTCAACAGCACGTATCAACCCTTGATTGCCCTCCTGAATTAAATCCAGGAACAAAATCCCTCGCCCCGTATATTTTTTAGCAATACTAACCACCAATCGTAAATTGCAAATCGTTAGCACTTTTTTGCTATCCAAACAGCCCTCGCTCATACGCTTAGCAACGTCCAATTCCTCCGCCTTGGTGAGAAGTTTGGCTTTACCAATTTCTTTTAAATACATTTTGACAGCGTCATCAGTAAACGATGATTCACCTGCAACATAATTATCATACAACGATGATTCGATCGATGGCATTGTGGCGGCTTCGCTAACGGAGACATCTGTGAAAGCATTTTTTTCTAGGGTAGAGTGGGTGGGGTCGCAGTTAATTTCTTCGTTTATCTGACCAATAATTGTCATAAGCACCTCATTTTATTTTTTTTACTAATTCTGATAATTCAACTAACAGTTTTGTTTCCTGATCTCCTTGAGCGGATCCAAGCAATGCACGAATATCGTTAATTCGTTTTGTGTATTTTACATCTATAAGTAATTTAGCATAAGCCTCCTTTTCCTCGAGAGACGGATTAAAATCCATGCCTTCGAACTTAACTAACAATGACATCAGAAATGATCGCGCTTCTGAATGATTGATTTGATTTACAATATCATAGTCAACCTGGGTTGACAACCGGAACACATCAAAAATAGCGGCATCGTCTAAAAGCGGTATAACCTCGCGCAATGGCTCTAAATATTGATTACGAAAATCCAGTTGGGTAATTAATAAAAACAATACAATCGCCTCAGCTTTTTTATATTTGGACTCCGGCTGCTGCACCATTCCTTTTTGGACCGTATCGGTATAAGGGGCTATCATATACGACTCCAAGGCACGTGCGGATACCGAAAATTGATGCGCAATGCGCTTTATGTAATCTTCTTTAACAACCGCATCCCCATCTTTGGCTAAAATCTGACACAAAAATGCAATGGCCTTTGATTTCTCCGTTGAATTCGCCATTACTGTCGGCGTTGCGACACGTTTTATTAAATAATCCATATAAAAGGGCGCATGATCCACGACTTTTTGACAGGTCTCCTTGGAATTCTTGAGTAAAAAATCCGCGGGATCTTTTCCATCTACCGTTACAACGCGCACTGTTAACCCCTGATGAATCAGCGATTCGAGGCTGCGAATCACCGCTTTGTAACCCGCTTCATCGGAATCGAACCACAGGGTAACCTGCGTGGTGTACGATCGAATCTGCTTGGCGTGATACTCCGTCAAGGCCGTTCCCATCACCCCAATGGCATTTGAGAATCCATTTTGGTGCAGGGCAATAACATCCGTGTACCCCTCCACAATAATTGCATTTTGAGCGTGTTTGATGGATTGTTTGGCATGATGAAATCCATATAAAATTTTCTTTTTTGAAAAAACAACGGACTCTGGGGAGTTCACGTATTTAGCCTGATCGGATTGCCCCCATACACGCCCCGAAAATCCGGCAATAATACCGGTTGCATTATGAATCGTAAACACAATGCGCTCCCGCAATAATGGAAAACCATCGGATTTAAATAACCCGCTTTTATGGGCAATGGCTACCCCGCCTATTTGGTGCAACCATGCCATTTGTGTCGTGGCATCCGGTGCGTATCCCAATGAGAAGGTTTGCCACGACGCTTTCACGATCGCGCGTTGATTCAAATAGTCTTGAGCGGAAGCGGACGCCATCAACCATTGACTGTACTGCGCCTGTAGTGTTCGCAAAAAATCACGTAACGCATCCAATTCCGATGCGCCTTCAGATGATGATGAAAACTGATCTGGCAAATTAAATAACTTGGCTTTTTCTGCCACAACTTCGCGAAAAGACACATTCTCATATTTCATGGCAAAATCAATAACATCGCCACTTTCACCACATCCAAAGCAATGAAAAAATTTTTTTCGTGGTATTACATAAAACGACGGGCTTTTTTCACTATGAAATGGACAAAGCCCCACATAATTTTGACCACGCTTAATCAGCGATACAACACGACCAATCTCTGAAACAATATCCCACTGATCTTTTAACGAACGAATGGTATCATTCATCTAGATACCCATTTTGATCCAAATAGGCAATGATTAATTCTTCAATTTTATGTGTAGGGGCAACCAATTCTTTTTCGACACATGACTCAAATAACTGCCACAATTGGGGATTTAAAGCCAAATTAACCCGGCGAGACTTATTTCGAATCAGCTCCAATACTTTTTGAGCGTTTGCCACACACGTCAGTGTAAATAGAATTAATCGGTTTTGCAAGATCCGTAGATAATATTGACTAATTATGAAGATACATATAATAATAAACAATATTATGCGTATGTTTAATTTGACACATTCAAAGAAAATTGACCGAATGATTCGGGAGGCCTCCCTAAAATACACATGGGACTCATCGTATATCGCCGCCTTTATTGATCACAAAAATATTCGGAAGCAGTTGATTGCAACCCATAAATTTTTGCTTATATTAATACATATAAAAGACCCAATAATTCGCCCATTCAACCCACATACCATTCGATCCATCTCATCGCTTTTAAAAGCTATCGAGCAAAATCACTTTTTTTATAAAACAGAATTTGAATGGATTGATTCTATTCAAATTGTTCATTCATTCAATACCTTAAATATATCTTGTATTTTAGATGCCTTGGACGCACTGCAAAATCTGGTTCCATCTAAAAAAACCGCCACTCATGCACATGTAACAATCCACCATAATGAGGCACAGATTTAGAAGGGGGGTCATTTAATCTGTGCCTATGCTGTATACTATGACACACCTATACGTGAATTGTCAATACAATATTTTTTATAAATAGCCTATAAAAATTAACGCATTGGTCATCTGAATTATCGAATATAATTTTTTGTTTGGGGCGGTGATTTCAAATGTTCAATCTGAGTACCTTCCAGATACCCCTGTGTTAAAGAATACTTCTTGAGATAATCATACAAATAGGCGTCATCGGATCCAGCTCGTTGAATGTAACCCTTATTAAAATTAGCTGTGTTTTTTGTTTGTGGAAAGAGTTTGTAGTTTAAATAATAATGCAACACATAGCCTTGGACGCCAAAAAATCCACCCGGAACATTGGCAAATACCGGCCGTCGGATCCAATAGACCTGGCCATCGATCCCTGTGAATTTTTGAGAGGGTCGCCACACACTGCGTTCGGGATTATAGGCATTTTTTTTATAGCGCATACTGAGCATGCCCAGATTGGGAACCGTATTCAGACATGCGACAAGATCATCAAAGGATTGGGTATCAAACACCAAGTCGGGATCCATTGAAATAAGTATATGCGGGCAATTATGGGTAGTCACATATTGGGCTAAAAACGCATTGACCGCAATGGCTTTTCCCTGATTGATGGTATTTTTAAGAACGGCGATATTGGGATGATTTACGGCATCGAGTTGTTGGTGAACGGCGGGATCTTTGGAATGGTTATCGATAATAACGCACTGAGTATCGGAGCGATTGGATACCGCATTGATAATGCACGGAAGGGTTTTGGCCAATTCATTGGGAAAGTTAAATGTTGTACAAATCATTAAAACAGGGGCATGAATAGTAACCATAGCTTGTAACTGAATTATATCGATTATAGCAACCGAAGTAAACCGGGGATCATTCCAATGTCTTCAGCTCAAACAACGGTAACTGCATCGCACAGGCCCCATTCCGGTCATCAATACGTGCATTACCATTGGCTACCAACCGTAATCGAATAGCCCGATTCACTACTAGCGCAGCGTTTTGTTTATAACCCAAATTCGCATTATCAACTGTGGGGGGCATAAACCCATTGCCCGTAAACATATGGCTTTCGTTTGTTGACGCCGTCGAAAAAAATAAACCAATGCGCTGTTCGGCGTTGCTGCACGCTTGGGAGGATAGGGCTCCAATACGCTGAAACGACGTCCCCAAATCGGAGCAAATATCGCTACGGTTTTCCTGTCCACGTGTGCAACCGCCCGCCGATGTGTTTGATGCAAATGCAACCGTATCGGATATTTCTACCATCATACATTGGTAGGTTCCACCCAAAAGGTCACCATTGCCTAAATTCGGCGCATCCATCATATTCATCGGAGTTGGCGACGGATTATCAAAAATAACCACCGGATTTTGGCAATACGGATCGCTTGACACCGCCAGCTTATAAACCTTTATTTTGAGATACTGTGGATTCAATCCCGAATAATTATCGCCACTACCAATAGCCGCAACGATGGGATTGATGATCCCCGCAAAACCAACGACCCAAATAAACACCCGAAAATAATGACTCCGTACCATATTAGCTGCCAGACCCTTCAAGCGTTACCGAATAAGTTGTGTTCGCGCCACCCTGTCCGCTTGCCGCATCACCATCTAAATCGTCTTCGCCACAACCCGAAAGTCCCATGACGACAGCGACCAAAATACCACCTATTATCCATTTCATATTATTCCTCCTTGAATGTTTTTCTAAATGTATCGGTAATTGGACTCATCAAATACGCTATAAACGTCCTAGCGCCTGTTACAATATACACATCCGCTGTCATTCCCGGATAAAGCGATATGCCGTTTAACGATTTTAATTCCGTTTCGTCCAGTTTGACCCGTGCTGTAAAATAGGGCATCCCCGTCATCTGGTCTGTAAACCTGTCCGGAGACACCTGGATCACTTTCCCCATTACCATGGGTACCGTTTTGGATTTAAATGCCGACAAACGAACTTTTGCCACCAAGCCTATTTGCACCACATCAATATCCTGCGGCTGAATTCTAGCTTCAATAATCAACTCTTCATCTTGGGGAACAATATCCATAATCGGGTTCCCCGGTGCGATAACCCCGCCAATGGTATGGTATTTCAAGTCGGTTACAATCCCTGAATTGGTGGCCAGAATATGACTGCGAACCAGGGCGTCATCGGCGGCCTTAACCCGCTCCTCCAAATCCGAAATCGTCACTTGCGTGTCTTGTAATTCCGCAACAATCTCATTGAGCGTTTCATTCTGAAATGTCATGCTGTCCATTTGGGTTTCCGCAATCGCTTGCTGCGCTTTTGAAATCGTCGCCTGATAGGCCCCTTTTTGACCCACCAACTCCGCTTTCTTTTTCTTAAGTTCAATCATCTCTTGCTCCGATACGAAGCCTCGTTTAAGCAAGCGCTCCTGGGATTCGATCTCCTTAGCAATCAGTGTTAACTGCTCTTCCGCGGCTTCTTTCTGCGACTGAACCGCTTTAATCTCATCTTCAAACTGTTTTACCTTCTGATCAAAAATTGCCAATTGTCCCCGCATCAGCCGTTTTCGCACATTAAACTGTTTTTGCTCACCAGAGACAATTTTTGACACTTCGTTTGGGTCCAGATCGTTATAGGGATTCCCATCAAAATCGAACGATGATTGCAAATCCCTTTCGGCTTCCAAGCGTGCTTTTTTGGCCTGCAATGCCAATAATTGCTTGCGAAACACATTGAGGTTTGCTTTGATGCTGGTTTCTTCTAAAATAATCAAGGGCTGATTTTTATTGACCGCATCACCTTCTTTAACCAAAATGGCTTTAATAATGCCGCCTTCCAAATGCTGTACCGTTTTTCGGTTGCTGCTTACAATGACGGTTCCCATGGCTATAGCAGCACTATCCAGCGGCGCAAAAACGCCCCATAACCCAAACCCAATAAAGCAAAGAAGCATCACAAGAACCCCAGCACGGATTGGACCATTCGCAATGTCTCGTGCCTCGTCAATCGTGTCCGCTTTTACATCAACCAGCCATCGCTTGACGCACGTTGCATAGGCCATTGTTTTGCGCCAAAGCATTCTTACCGTCATTGTCATGAAGCGCCCCCGTGTTTTTGAATGGCCTTTGGCATAACCGTTGCCAACACCTCATCTCTAGGCCCAAACTGCTGCAATTGCCCGTCATTTAGCACCAAGACTTTATCGATTTTTGCAAGAATCGACGGCCTATGCGAAATAACAATCACCGTAATCGCATGATTCTTTGCATGGTCCAGTGCTTTTAACAAGGCCGCTTCGCCCACTTGATCCATATGGGCGTTGGGCTCATCCAGAACAATAAGCTTCGGGGTGCCATAAAACGCCCTCGCTAAGCCAATGCGTTGACGCTGCCCCGCCGATAGTTTGGATCCGCTAACCCCGATTTGCGTATCATACCCTTGCGGCAGTTTTAAGATCATCTGATGACAACCGGCAATTTTTGCGGCATCGATGACCGTCTGGGGGTCTGCCGCTGGATTCATCCGAGCAATATTGTCTTTCACCGTTCCATGAAACAGCTCTATTTCTTGGGGCAGAAATCCCACATACTGCCCCACTTGCTCCCGGTTCCACGTATATATATCGGCATCATCCAATCGCACAATGCCCGAACTGGGTTTCCATACCCCCACAATGCATTTTGCCAACGTGGTTTTACCCGCGGCACTTGGCCCAATAAGACCCATGGCTTCCCCTGCCTGTAGCTCAAAATCAATCGCCTTCAGTATCGGTTTTGGCGACCCTTGAATGGCATAAAACAGTTTTTCTGCGGTTAGTTTGCCGTCGGGTTCCGGCAACGTCATGGCCTCATCCCGATCCGGGGCTTTTTCTTCGACTGTTTTAAGGCGGCGGTAGGCTTTTCTCGCGCCCAGAACCGACTTCCATGTTGCGATTGCGGCGTCAAATGGGGCCAACGCCTTTCCGGACAAGATCGAGGCCGCAATGATCCCCCCGGGCGTCATTTTGTTAGCCAACACCAAATAGGTACTGACGGCCATTGTCACCATTTGTATGGTCATGCGAATGGTTTTTGTGATGGATGCAATGATTGTTGCCTTCCGGTTCGCTTCAATGTGTTTATTGACGGCGTTTAAGTTAACGGCGTCCCATAACGTCACAATCGACGTTACCATCCCCATGGATTCAATGACGTCGGCATTGCGTGTCATCATTTCCACGTCTTTCATATTCTTAACGTACGCATCATTCGCTTCATCATGCGGCTTTTTGGTTTGCCATTCATTAATAATGGCCATACCAAATAATATCAACGCAAATAAACATACAATGCCACCAATAATGGGATGAATCAGAAAAAGAACCAGAATAAAAATAATCGCCCACGGCGCATCAAAAAGCTGCTGAAGGGGTTGGCCTGTAATAAACTGTTTCACCGTACCCAAATCCCGCAACGCTTGGCTGCCCGACAGCGTCTTTTGCAAGGCTGAAATTCGAATGGATGCGATCAGGAATGCCGGGGACAATTTTTTATCCATCCACGCGCCGATCTGCATGAACACAAAGGATCGTATGGCTTGCAAGGCCCCCAAAAACAAAAAAAGAATCAAAACAATGATGGATAACATCAACAACGTTTCCATACTGCCGCTGGACAACACCCGATCAAACACTTGCAGGGAGTAAAGCGGGCTGGCTAAAGTAAGAACGTTGATTCCAAAACTAAAAAGGGCGGCAAAAAGAAGCGCTCGTTTACACGTTAAAAATATGTGATTTAAACCGGAAGGCTTTGTTTGTCCGCCCTTATTCGTCTGCATTGTTCATCCCCCACCCTATAGCTGCGCGGGATTTCTGCCGATGGCATATTTAAACTGAGCCACCGCTCCCGCTAACTCGTATCGCGCCATTGCCTCCTGCGTTTTTGCCTCATGATACTGGTTTTCCATCAAAACAATATCCAGCTGTGTGGCCTGCTTCTCTTCATATTTTCCCTTGGTAACGGATACCCGCTCGTCCGCCAATTGGGTATTAATAACCGCGTCCCGCTGACGCTGCTGAGCCAGCTGCATTGCATACAACGCTTCATTGATTTCGGATTTAATGTCTTGTTTTTTCAGTTCGATTTGAAGCCTTATCTCATCCAGCTTTAATTCGTATTCGTCCATTGTCGCCAATGTGTCAAAGCCGTTGAATAAACGCATGGATCCCCCAACGGTCCAACTCCAATCCCTGTTTTTTTCCGAAAGAGAAAACCGATTCTTATTGGTGTAGCCATAATTTGAGTTCGCAGATACGATCGGCCATAATGTGTCTTTTTGAAGCTGGATCTGAAGTTCAATGCGTTCTTTTTCTTTCAATAACTTCAAAAAATCCGGGCGCTTTTCCCACGCGGTCTCCAACGCGCCCAAGGAATCCGAAATATCCAAATGAAAGACTGGGTTTAATGCGTCTTCCTGTATATCAATCGCCTCTCGACTATCACGCCCCAAGATATGGTTTAATGTGTATTTCGCCAATCGTAATTTCTGCTGCTGTTCCAATAAATTCTGTTTGCTTTTTGATAAGTCCACCTCTACCTTTAGTACGTCTTCTTTGGTGTGTAGGTTTAACACATTTTTATTTTTAATTTCCACCAGATTTTTTTCTAAAACAGCAACATCATGATCGGCCAATCGTTTGAGCTTCAGAATATTGGCAATAGCATAATAGGCTTGGACCAGCGCCAATAATTGTTCCTGCTTCACGTGCTGATACTCGTAATCGGCAATTTCATAATCTACAGCACCCAGTTTGAGCTGTGTTGGAATTTTTTTATCGAATAGAACCTGGGTTAATGATAAACGCACTCGCTTTGCATCAATGGGGGCTAGGTTAAGGGAATCGGTTGTTTGAGCACCCAAATCAACCGACGTGCTTAGTCGCCGCGTGCCTTTCAGGTCATTATGCACCTGCTCGACATCCAGATCCACTTTGGGGAATACCGCCGACCATGCTTTTCGGATACGTACTTTGGCTTGGTCACTTCTACGTTTCGAAATCTTCAGTGTAAAACTATCTTTTTCAAGGGTTTCAACAGCTTTTTTAAGGGTGATGGGCGCCGCAGACAGGGGATAACTCACCGTGAGTATAATCAGGAGTCCATACAAACACGTCCTTAATAGCTCTCTTTTTTTAATCATCTTGTGCTATTATCCAAGTTTTTTGCGATGTTGAAAAGAGATGCGTCGGTTTCATGCCCATCCCTAAGCAAATACAAAATCATTCTCGGTTAGGTGATGTTCACCCGATAGGGTAAACGCAAACGCCTCGTCGACGGCATTAACAATTGTGTCCGTTCCATCAAAAGTAAATTGAAAATCATCCAAGCTGTTAAAATCCAACTGGCTCACATCAATGCGATCATCCCTTTGAGAAAAGTCGTGTATGGTATCCATTTCAGTTGTTGTGGAATCGTCTACATTGCTAAATACAAAGATATCCGCACCGGAACCGCCAAAAAGATCATCCGCGCCAGCACCGCCGTCTAACGTATCGTCTCCGGTAACGCCTTTTAGGATATCTGAACCGGAACCGCCATATAAGGCATCGTTTCCTTGTCCGCCTTGGATATTATCATCGCCGGCGTCACCGTACAACGTGTCGTTTCCGGCATTGCCCCATACGACATCATTGCCGTCTCCCCCGTTGATTTCAATATCACCATACGTGAATCGGGACGACGAGAGATCCACGATATCCTGTCCGGCACCGGCGTCTATTTTTTCAACGTTATGCAATCGGCCGTCACCCGTTTGTGTGGGGCTATACTCGTCATCAAGAAAATAGGCATCATTGTCGGATGTGAGTTTCAAGACATCGATGCCATCACCCCCGTCAAACATGTCGTAGCTGCGTTTCATGCCAATCACAGCCACTTTATCACCGGTGTCCGTGTTGTACGCAAAATACGAACTGGTCCAGAGGGCGTCTTCGGCATAGTCAAACGTGTCATCCCCTTCCCCGCCCAAGAGAAGGTCGGTGCCCAAGCCGCTAATGAGCTCATCGTTGCCTGACCCGCCCCGGACAATGTCATCCCCTACCGTATCCACCAGAATATCATTCGCATCCGATCCGGTCACACTGGCGATAGCAACATGAATGGTGGTTTTAAGCACTGAAACCGCATCTTTAGCGGTAATCTCAATACTGATAATCTGTCCCGCATACGCCGCATCGGGTGTGCCCGACAGTTGATGGGTGCTGGCGTCATAATGCAGCCAATCCGGTAGGTCTTCCCCGTTTTTAAGCGCAATGCTGGTTTCAGCATCGCCTTCGACATCCTCAAGAAGACTGTCCGTCAGTGTAAAGGCAAAGGCTTCATCGGCTTGAACATCCCAGGTCGGAATGTATTTCTTGAGTCGAATTTCATCATTGATTGGATCAATAAACAACGTCATTGTTTGCGTTGTCAGCCCACCATTTCCATCACTCACGGTATACTCAAAGGTATCGGTTCCGTTGTAGTTGGCCATTGGCGTGTACTTGATTAGGTCATCCACTATTTCAACCGTTCCATGGCTCGCGCTTCCCACCGATTCTAGGGTTAACGCATCTCCATCGATATCAACAGCCCACGCTATCGGCGCCAAATACGTCACTCGATCCTCTTTTCCCGATAGGGTTTCTAATAGCAATTCGGGGGCATCGTTGACACCATTCACGTTCAGGCGTATTTGATAATGGCTTCGGGCATGATTTTCATCTTCTATGACAACACGTATGGTATCTTCCCCATTAAAATTGGCCTGTGGACGATATTTCCATTGACCCGATTCATTGATAATAACCCCGTAGGCACCATCGGAAATGGATACAATGGCGGTTGCATCCCCATCCACATCATTTATAGCTTCATGAATATTCAATACAATATCCGTATCCTCAAGGACCTCTATTTGTGTAACCGCTAAGGTGGGCCGGTGGTTTAATACCCGCCCTTCAAACATGGATTCATTCACATCGGCCAAGGCCACCCCTTTAATTATGACGGTATTATCCGCATCCACGTGAACCGCCACAAGCTCTTCCCCGTCGACGGTTACGTCTTCAAATTGCAAATCCTCAAACGCGGTTACGGTGCTAAACCCATCTAAATTAATGACATCGCCAGCGCTAAAATCATAAATTGTTACCATGGTTTGATCACCTTGCTGAATCACAAAACGATCGTCACCATTACCACCAACCAATACCCCCCCATCACTACTGCTAACCAGGATATCATTTCCATCGCCTCCAACCAAAACGTCATGGCCTGTTGTGGCCACAATAACATCATCGCCGGATTGCCCCGTTAACACGTCATCACCCGCTGTATCGGTCACCGTTTGAGCGGCCGCCCAGGCATCAATTTCAGCTTGAAATGCATCGATTTTGGTTTCTATTGTCGCAGAATCAAAGTGCTGATTCAACATGATTGCGGCATTGTCTGCCAATCGTTCTCGGCTATCATATTCTGTTTGTTGTGCCAATTGGTGCCGTTGTATTGCTTCAATCGTTGCCTGTTGGGCTTTGGCGATATCCGCTTGAAGTTCCGCCCATGCTAACGCCTCGGACGACTCAGCCGTTAACCCTCCCTCCCCTATTTCATCCATCATCGGTGATGCACCCGTGCTGATGTCAATACCATTTAACCCCGATGTCGTCATCGTCCCTGCGGCACTCGCGATTCCTGATGTACTTGCAATGCCTGATGCCCCATCCGTTTGGTAATTACCGTTTTGCATGACTGTCAATTCGGTATTCCCCTCCAATGAATTAACGTCGGTATTTTCACGCAGGACACGCCCTTTTAAGGTTTGTGTGTCGGCATCATAATAGAAAAATACCGCTTCATCATCCGCTAAACTTAGGATGTCGCGATTGGTTTGAGACCCACTGGTTTCAACATTTATTAGGTCCGGAATCCCCAATCGGTTAATGACGGATCCGCCGCCCTCTCCCGTTATCGATATTAATTGCCCATACACGCCATACCCGCTACCGTCTTGCCCGCCCGAACTGCTCCAGGTAATCGCAAATTTATTATCACTTAATTCGGCGAGTTCTATGTCGGCAATACCATACCCATTATTGGGAACAACCACCGTATGCCGCGTTGATAAAGACGCCCCCGTTGCACTCAATAATTTGGCGTTAATCTGCACCCCGAGTCCCGAACTGTTTAATTGCGACCATACCACTACAACACGACCATCACTCAATTGACGCGCGTCCATGTCAAAATACCCGCGATATTCTTGACTTGATTCTGACACAGACGTCGAATAAATGAGGGACTCAGACACCTGCGTCAAATGTAATTTATTGGCAATGTCTAACTTTAGCTGAACAGCGTCCCCTTGGGTTACCTGGTACAATATTCCCACATTATTGCCCATATCAAATGCTACGGGCTTGTAGGGCACGGCAAAGGGGCCCGTATAATCTGTACTCTTTGTTGTTGTCGATTCGGAATGTTTATTCCCCCAGTTGGTCTTCCATGTTGTACGTACGATTTTTTGTTTCACTAACTCTTTGTTCGTGGTGTAATCGTCAATGGTATTCGTCTGCATACCACTGGAAGTAAAACTACCCAAACTCAAATCGCCACTGTCCTGCTCGTATTTTTTGTACGTATCAATTTCTTCAAAACATTTATTTATATGCCCTTTAAAAGGAACCCAATTATGCTCGCATTTTAGGTGACCATCTTGATCATCAATATCGGGAGTATACGTTTCATTCGCACTTTCCAACAACGAAAATGCATCGCCATCACCCACGGTATCCAAGTAAACGCGATCCACACTATTTTCCTTATAAATGTAGTCAATCTTTTCTAATAACTTATTTTTTAAGTTATTTAGAATTGAAATTTTAAAAATGGAAAAAGAATAGTGTAAAGAATTATTAGAATTAGAATAACCATGTAAAGATTCTTTTAAAGAATTGATTTTTTCATCTATCTCTCTAACTTCTTTCTCAATATCTTCTTCTTTAATTGAACTCTCACTATTTCCTAGTAAAACCTCAGAACGGTTGGTTTCTTGAACGCTCGCCAATTGCGTGTCATCAAATGTAAATTCTAGTGTACGTCGTTGAACGGCTGCCGAATCAACAAATGCAAATTCATAGGTGTACTGATTATCATCAATCGCTATTTTTTTAATTGAAAATTCTTTATCTGGGGATAAGGGCGACCTTGTATACTGGTCAATCAGTACCGGATCACTCAAGGCCTCGCCATATTGATTAAAAAATCGGGCGTACATATACGTTTCACTTTGTGATGCCCCATATTCCACCCATGCTGTCATATACCGATGATCCGCCACATCAACCTTTAACAGCTGATCCATACCCTCAACCATGGTATTGGCATTTTCAAACGCATCCCCCGTTGACAAATACACATCGGCATTTCCCTGGCCAATAGCGATGATATCGTCTTTGCCATCCCCGTTAAAATCACCCACCTGCCAAGACTTATGCTCACCAAGCCCATCCAACCACACGGATTGTAGCGGCGCCCCATCCATAGTCTGTTGATTAATAATCATATCAAGGGATCCTGTATCCTGTTGTTGAAACATATCCCCGAATCCATCCCCATCAAAATCGCCATAGGTAAATTCAGAATGGTTACCCGCTGCACCTAAAATTTGGCCCCCATCTTCAAACCCACTACCCGTTGATAGGTAACTGTAGATACCACTCTCATCCCCTAAATCGCCCCGATGAAAAACCAAATCATCTTTACCATCGCCATTAACGTCACTAGGTCCATAAATAGCCCGCGTGTTCGACGTACCATCAACCAATTCTGGTATACGTTGATCGAATTCATGCTGTACCCCGTCATTATCCATCCCACCACGCATAAAACCGGTATCCCCGTCTTCTGCCCTCCACGATAAAATCACATTCGCTTGGCCCGCCATCACACGCATCGTGTCATCCAATCCATCCCCATTGTAATCACCAATGTACCAGGTACTCGCATCGTATTGCCCCGAAAGAACGCCATCCTCAAACCCACTCCCATTTGAAAAAAACATCATTTGCCCATCAACGGTATCTATCATCACGTCATCCAACCCATCCCCGTTAAAATCACCCACATAACGATCCCCCGACACCTGTGTTAGCGTCCGTCCCAACTGCCGCACTGTTTTAAACGAGTCGCCATTGGACTCTATCTGCAGTACCTGGCCCGATCCGCTATTAATCGATAGGATATCATCGTTGCCATCCCCATTAAAATCGCCGATTAGCGTGTCATTTTGGGTTAATGCGTTCAATGTTGATGCATTCTCAAATACAATCGCCGTCTGAAAGTCCAACTCGCCTTCAACCCCATCCCCATTAAAATCGCCGTAAATTCCGGATGCTTCTGTGGGGGTTTCCGATTCAATGGATAAGTAATAATCACGCGAAGCCGTATCATCACGGGGCGCCGTATTCGCTGCAACAGCCTCAACGCCGTCAGCACTATTCCCATATGCCAATTCGGCATTCACCTTAAAACCCAATCCGGTTGATTCGTAATAGGTTACGTCACCGGTTAGGCGATCCGTCGCTTGAATATCGTCCATACTATCCCCATTAAAATCCCTCACAACAACGTCTTTCCCCGCCAATTGCTTGGCCAGTAAAAAGTCTCCCTGCTCGTAATCGCCCATCTTCACCACCGAAACATCCCCCATGTAACGCCCATTCGTACTAATATCAAACGATAGTCCAATTTGCGATTCCCGAACTTTTTGTGTTTCAATGGCCGCCAAACTATCCGCCTGCTGCTTGGCAATGTTTGCCACGCGTTCCGCCTCTTTTGCCTCGGCAATGGCCGCTTCCGTTGCCTCAATCGATGCGTTTAATGCCAACCGCTTTTGTGTGGCCAGTTCCAACGCTTTTGCTGCATTGACAGCCTGTGTAACCGCCGCTTGTTGCGAATTCACTTGCGCAGCTATTGCCGCCTTTTTTTGATTGATCTCGGCTGCCATAATCGCTGCATCCCCCACTATCAAATGGTCACTCGTTAACGCCGACCGATCAACGCCTACCAACTCAATCGTTTTTCCGTCGAGTAGATGCAACAGGGTTCCTGTTTCCGTATCCGTTGCCCGACTTAACAGGGTCTCGGCGCTATCGGTTGCCCCATAGCCGGATATCATGATTTTCTCGTAATCTTCACTCACATTAAAATCACGAATCACCACATGGTCAGCGTCATCATTATTTAGTTGGGCCTCAATTTTAAATGTGTCGGATCCTGTGCCACCAATTAGCGTATCACTGCCGGTTCCCGCTTCTATAATATCGCTTCCAGCGCCGCCATCCAATACGTCATCGCCGCTACCACCAACCAACCGATCATCCCCATCGTTGCCAGCCATGGTATCTGCCCAGGCACCTCCCCATAATGTGTTCCCATTGGCGTCGCCATTATGGATCGATGCATTCCCAACAAAATGACCCGGCCCAACGACACCCGTCGCCATGCCAATAATTGTAATGATCTGCCCATTGGGTAAAACCACGGTTGCATTCCCGGATTCATATCGAATGTCTAAATCCGTATAATCACGCACCACATCATCAAACGCACTTAAATCAATTTGTTCACCGTCGAATGCATTAAAGTCATGAATGGCCACAATATCCCCGCGCATGCCGCGTTGAATAATAAACTGATCCACACCCGCTCCACCCCTCACATGATCATAGCCGCGTCCAATAATAAACGTATCATCGCCCGCATTGCCCTCAAAGGTATTGGCCGAATCATCTCCCACAAAGACATCGTCATATGCGGTTCCCGTGATTGATTCGATACTACTGTAGGTATCGCCTGTCGCATCGCCACCAACGGCCTCTTTTGTTTCTAAATTGATTGTTACTGCTTCGGCAGATTCGGTATAATCAGCTGTATCGTTACCATCACCACCCACCATCGCATCGGCACCCACTGAGCCATAGAAACGGTCATTATTGCCATCCCCAAGCATGATATCATCCGAATCGGTTCCGCTTATTTTCCAACTCAGCTGATTGTGCGTATACCCGTGATTTTCCACATCCGCATAGGCGGCTTCGTATTGCGCACCCGCTGTGGCACTGACGTTAATTGTGTCCATGCCATCTTCGTAATCCGTCACCTCATCCCATTGTGATTCCGTTGAATCCAGCTCAAACGTATCCCTTCCCGCACCGCCGCTTAAGGTATCATGGCCGGCACCACCCGCGATAACATCATTATTTTCGCCACCGTATAACCGATCATCGCCCGCGCCGCCCATTAACGTGTCATCGCCCAGACCGCCCAGTATAATATCGTTTCCAAGTCCGCCACTGATCGTATCATCCCCACTGCCCCCATGAATATTATCATCGCCTTCTTCGCCATCAATCACATCATTTCCGGCCTGTCCATATAGGGTATCGTTACCCGTTCCCCCAAGCACGGTATCGTCCCCTTCACCGGCCTGTACCGTATCGTCGCCGCTACCCGCAATCACATGGTCATTTCCTGTTCCCGCATCAATCGTGTCATTGCCTGCGCCGGCATCAATGACATCGTCGTTATGATCCCCCTTAATCGTATCATTTCCATCCCCTGTGTTAATGATATCATTTCCGGATCCCCCATTTACAAAGTCGTCACCACTGCCCGTGGTAATCGTATCGTTCCCCATGCCGCCATCGATTTGATTGTCGCCATCTCCCGCACTGATGACATCATCTCCGCTAAATCCATAAATAATATCGTCCCCCGCTCCAGCTGTAGCGGTGTCATTTCCAGCGCCCAGTTCCGCAAAATTATCCCCTTCTCCCAAGGCCACATTATCATCCCCACCCATACTATACACGCGGTCATTATCTGCACCGGCATCAATATGATCAACATAATTGGTTGTGTAAATCACATCATCCCCATCACCTGTACTGACCTCATGGGCAATACCATCTTCCGGCGCATTATCCTCGAGCCAGACATTATCCATCTCATCAATCATGTCAAAAATCGAACTAATACTCCCGGATGTCGCCTCGACTTTATCTTGGAACGATTTGACTTTATTATAAATACTTTCCACTTCATCATAAGCATCTTTAAATGTATTGAAAATTGAGACAATCTTTTCAGCCATATTAGCGTATGCCAATGCGGCACTTGCCCACCCCACAATCGGGATGAATATACTCGCCACAATTTGCACAATTCCTTGCAGAATTACATTAAATATAGTTTCTTTTAAACTATTAAGAATGCCATCGATGATGCCCTGCAAAAAGCCATTCACGACACTTGCGGCCATTCCACTGAGATCGATGCCTAAACTCACACCAATTTCGGAGGCATCCATATTGAGGTTTGGCAATTCCAGTAACTGCCCCATATCCACATCCATATCAATGGCCATTTTAGGGACATCCAATGTCCCGTCTATCCTCAACGAGCCAAAATCATACACCCCATTATCGCTACCCCAGTCATCGAATTCGATATCGGGGGCTTTGATTGTGGGCAGTCCCAGGCTTATTCCAAACTGACCCGGTTGCCAGTTTTTGATGATAATGGTCTCTTGATTGGGATTTGTAACCAGCAGGTCCTTACCGTTTTCACTGATAGTCAACCGCTGCCCGTTTAGGGCATACACGCCGATCTCACCTTCAACGGGTTGGGCGATTCCGGATAGCTGTTCTGTGCCAATCACGATATACCCATTATCCGGATCCTCGATCACATCATGCCCATACCCACTGGCGTCAAACACATACGCATCATTCCCTTTTCCCCCATACAGGAAATCATTATTAACTGTGCTGGTTAATATGTCATCCCCCCCGCGCGTAATTTGTATCGTGGGTAGGGTGATATCACCGTCACTCGTGCCCGATTCACTGGATATGGCATCGCTGTTAGTTCCCGATTCCCCGGATGTGGCATCGTCGCTGGTTGGAGGGGCCATTTCAGTCTCTTGAACACGATCCCCGGCACTCGTTCCCACAAATATATCCGATTCCTGGTGCACTACCGTGCCATTTTCCTTAAATATCACTTCCGTAATGTTCGGATTGGTTATGGCATCGCCCAACAGTAAATTCACATAATCATTTATTTTAGCCGCATAGTCTGTATCTGTGAATGTCACTGATTCAGGCGCGTCGATTATAATCTGTGTTCCATCCACATCAATTCGAGTGCCATCTTCCAGGACCAATTGATCCGTTTCGATGTCGTACTGGAATGGCTGCCTTGTGTATTTAATACGACTTTCTGGTTGGTTTAATGCATTGAGTAATGTTCCCATTTCGTGTTGTTCTAAGATTTCATATACAGATGCAGCTAATGGCAGATATGCAACTACAGGCAGGCTCCCTGTAAGCATAAGATAAACGAATAGGTACAATAATGTTTTGCCGCCAGCATCCAATTCAACCGTTT
>JALQXX010000027.1 GCA_023262965.1 Candidatus Marinamargulisbacteria bacterium | reverse complement strand
TGTGATAATAAGTATTATGGCAATATTTTGTACCTTTATGCCGTTATTATTAATTGCAGAAGGAATCAAGAGAATAGGCGCTTCTAGATTTGCATTACTGAATACATCTGGACCAGTAATAACACTATTCCTTTGCTATATCATTTTGCAAGAAACCATGACGTATCAACAAATAATTGGTTCGATGGTGATTATTGGGATTTTGTATATGGCTGAAAAAAGAAATGATATATACAAAAAAAATAAAATAACAGCTGAAATTGAAGGCGATCCCGCCACTACGTCCCCAAAAACGACACGGATGTATTAATTTACTGTTATCACGGTGCTATCTTAGTTTGAAAATCAATCATAGCTTTGATCTGTTCTTCGGGTGAAATCACGGGCGGTTCTTTACCATGATGCAAGGTATATATATAGCGTCGTAGGCCTTCTTGAAGAACCGGTTGAATCATCCCGTGAATAGGGTGCTTAAAAAAGTCAGAAATGTGCGCATTGGTTAAGCCGTAAGGGGTGCCCAAGTGTATAAACGCTTGGGTATACTCAGGGTTTTTATTGGCTTTACAATAAAAAGAAATTAATGATACGACTTCTAATAGCGCATTGATCGTTTCCGTATTTAATTGCATACGTGTTAACGATTTCTTAAAATTCTCTTCTATTCTTAAATGATTTTTTTTGTCCAAATTTTTTATTAAGTCATAGATGCGGTTGGCGACGGCATCAGCATCCGCTTTCTTCTTCTTGTAATTGAATGTAAATAAATTATAAAAACTATCATTTTCAGCTCTTAAAAAACGGGTTATTTTTTTTAGTACATCCGGCTCTACATTCGTTTCAAGTTGCGCTCCAAAACTTTTATTCCATATTTCAGCAACGTCATTGTATGTTTTATACATCTCAATGTGATGGGCATTATTCCCAGCATCGGCATCATGGGGTGCTACGGGGGCATCTGCAACTATAGGGGCGCGACGTGCATTGCGAGAATTCAGGTAGTTATACAATAATTTGATAGATCCAATAGTTAATAAAAATAATGAGAGTGGTATCAAGAGTGGTATCAAGAGTGGTAGTAATACCGATATTGATAATATATTAATAAGTGCTTTCTCTTTATTATTTTTAGGTTTTAATTCCAATACGTTTTTGATAGTCGATATTATATTGGCATTTTTTTTTTCAGGTGGCTTTTTTCCAATACTCAAATCAGTAAAAATTTCAAATAGATCAGAAGTGATTTTGTATGCTATCAGAAAAAACACATCTGTTTTACTGGTTGTTATTGCCAATTCCAAAGCTGTTTTTCCATTAGCGTCTTTTGCTGACAGGTCGGCATGAGGATTTTTTAGTATCTCCGATAGAATTGTTGCGGCCCCTATATAGGATGCGTATGTTAAAGCGTTGAATCCGATTTTGTTTTCAAGCATAACATTGACGCTAGTTTCATTTAAAATCGCGGCAACTGTACGGGTGTTTTTTTTAGATATGGCCAATATTAATGCTGTATTACCGTACTTGTCTTGGTAATTAATGGCGGAATGATCGTGCTGTAGCAACTGTGATACAATATGTGTTTTTCCATTTGTTGCAGCATGCATCAACGCCGTTTTTTTTAAATTGTCGACAGCATTGATGTTGATATTTGGATGATTGAGTAATGCGGTGATAATAGGCTCATGGCCTGCTAATGTGGCATGCATCAACGCGGTTTGGTTAGCGGCGTCTTTTGCATTGATAGATAGGTGGGGTAAATTGAGTAGGGCTTTAACAATCTTGATATTTTTTTGATGAATCGCTATCATCAAGGGGGTCATCTGATCACTATTTCGGACATTAATGAGGGTACTTTGTTTTTTTAATAATTTTAAAACGCGAGATTCGTGACCTTTTTCGATAGCGTCTATTAAAGATTTTCCCGCAGGTTTTGTGGATTTTTTGGCTGCGGCTGTGGCGGTTGGCAGGGTCATTAGGATAGTAGGGGATAGCAAAGCCATTACCCGTGAAATAGGCGAACGGCGTTGATTTAGAATCATAAACAACGATAGCCATAAGCAAACGTCGGTTGATGAATCGAATGAGTGGGATGGGCTGGTTGGGGATAGTAATGGGTTCGGATTAAAATGAATGGGGGGTGAAATGGGGCTGGGAATAAATGACGAATCACCAAATGCTGGTATGGATTGCGGGGGCTGTTGTTGCCGCAATCTTGGGGGAATAGCGGCAGGCGTTTTTGCATCACGTAAGCTCATTTTTCGGGAGAATTCACCGTTTATTTGTGTATGATAGTTGTTGCCGATTCGTCTCACCCTGTAATTTTATCAAAAATACTTGAATGGCACAAGAGATATATCAATTACTATGATTTTTGTGTGGGAAATTCGTCTGCTTCACATCCAAATAATTTGTGGTAATAGTCACCCCACTACGTCCCCAAAAATGACACATTAGCCACACGAGGGGCCTGCGGGGTATAGGGCAGCAAATGATGCTGATTGAGTTGGCAGGCAATGCTCACGGCCTCGGTGGTGATAGCGGATTGATTGAGGGTATCCGCAATCGTTCGGGCCAATTGATACAGGCGTTTTTTTACACGCATGGACGATTGATGCTTGTCAAAATAGGCATTCAGCACGCCCTGGGTTTCGGGGGATAGGTGACTCACCGATTCAATAAAGTCGGTGCTCATGTGATGATTGGGGGCCCCATCGGGATTGCGTTTTTGGGCCATGTTACGTGCCGTAGTTGCCATATCGTGCAAATCACGTTGCGATAATGTGGGAGCGTCGGGTTCTACCGGTGATAGAACCACGCAAATACTAATCCGATCCAAAAAAGGTTGGGATAGTTTTTGCCAATATTTTTGCAGTTGCCCGGTGCTGCAACGGCAGGGAATGGTATCGGCATAATAATTGCCGCAATAACAGGGGTTCATGGCCGCAACCAACAAGAAATTGGCCGGATACGTGATCGCGTTTCCGGCACGCGACAAATGAATGCATTGCGTCTCCATGGGTTCCCGCAAGGTTTCCAAAATACTGCGATGGTACTCCCCAATTTCATCCAAAAACAAAATGCCGTGGTTGGCGCGCGTGATTTCACCCGGTTGCGGGGGATTTTTGCCACCAATCATTCCCGCATACGATACGCTATGATGCGGGGTGCGGTAGGGTGGCGTGTTGTGATACGGTGTGGTGGGATTGACCACCAGCTCCAAGCAATAATTTTGCAAGGCCTGTTCATGGGGTAAGGGGGGCAATAATGTGGGCATGCGATCAATTAATAGCGTCTTGCCGATACCCGGTGACCCAATAAACAATAACGGATGCCACCCCACAGCGGCCGCCAAACAGGCCCATTTGGCCATGTAATGCCCCCGGACATCATCAAACGAGCGTTTAATAGGGGTGGTCACAAAGGGCTTGGCCACAATCGTTGACACGGTACGCTTTTTTAAATTGCTTAGGTCGCTTAAATGCCGAATGCCAATGTAATTTACGCCATTAAGGGGGGCAATGTCCGCTTCATTATCCGCGGCAATGACAAATGTCGCATCGGTATAATGCGGAAGATAGTAAATAATCGGGAGCAGGTGTTTGATGGGGGTGATGGTTCCATCCAACGATAAACCGCCAATAAAACACAGATCCGGAGGCAGGTCAATTTGGTTGGTAATCGTTAAAATGGCCGTTGCGATGGCCAATTCCAAGCTGCTATTTTTTTTGGGGACATCGGTAGGGGCCAAATTAATGATGTAGGCCATGGCCGGGAACGCATAATTCGATAGCAAAATAGCGGATTTAATCCGGCTTCGAGATTCTTTAATCACCGTGTCTGGCAATCCAATAATGGTCTCTTGAGGCAGCCCCGTGGTGGCACTCACCTCCACCTGAATCGGAATGGATTGACTTCCGGATAAACTGGCTGATTGAATAATTTTGAACATTTGGTCCCCCACTTTCTTGCGTTTCTAGTTTCTGTGGATTATTATAAATGATGTTCAATGAAAAAACCAGAACGAATAACCATTAAGAAGGTGTTCGATGTGAGATTTAAAGGTGAGCCTTCACCCGAATGTCGTGTGTTGCCGGTATCGCCCCGGATCGGTGTTTCCCTTGCCAATCTGCCGTCCATAAAGCCAAAACTGGTGGTGGCCGAGTCGGACACCGTCGTTCAAGGCCAGGCATTGTTTTATGATAAAACCAATCCCCATGTGTATGTGCACGCACCCGTATCAGGTACCGTTCATCGCCTGGTGTATGGCCCGCGACGCCAGTTGCAATGCATTGAGATTGCTACCAATTCCGCATTGCCACCGCTTGCCTTTGAGCGATTGCTAACCCCGCCAACATCGGCGGCCGATACCAAGTCGGCATTGTTGGAGCGCGGCTTGTGGGCCTATTGGCGCCAATTGCCCTTTAACACCATACCTCGCCCGCAGGATACGCCGCCGGCCATTGTGGTGCAGCTCGCGAATCCAGAACCGTTTCACCCCCGCCTATCGGCCGTATTGCCCCGTGTGGCGAACGATATTACAGCCGGCCTTCGGATCCTTCAAACCCTTTGCCCCACCATTATTGTGGTCGCTGACGCCAATGAATCCATAAATCTGGATGATTGGTCGGATATGGCTCAGGTGGTACGCGTTGATGCCGATTTTAATCATTGCAGCCCCGGCGCGGCCATATATCATTTAAAAGATAGCGATACCTACAATCATGCCTGGTATTGCGACTGGCAATTTTTGGTTAAAATCGCCCAAACCTTTGCTACAGGCGTGTATGCCAATCAATCCTATATTACGCTATCGGGGTATTCGGACACGGCGGATGCGCATTATCAGGTAACGGATGGCATGGACCTAACAACCGTGGCGCCACCGATTGCTAAACGCATGGTCTGGGGCGGGCTTTTTTCGGGAATTGCGGCGGCGGAGTCCTTCTTTTTGCCAGTCGGAATTGATGCGGTGTCGTGGGTAGACACAACCGAAACCGTGTCGTTAATGCCTTTTTTGGCCCTGGGTGCGGCCAAGCCCTCATTTACACGCGCGTATTTGGGGCATTTTCTTAAACCATTCACGCCACCATCCACCGCTTTGGGAGGCAGTTATCGGGATTGTGTGAGCTGTGGCCATTGCGAAACGGTATGTCCGGTTCACCTGATGCCGCAATCCCTGCTTCGCCAAGTGAATGCGGATGATACGGATACCGCCATTCGATACGGCTTATTGGATTGTACCCAATGCGGGGTCTGCACCTATGTGTGCCCGGCAAAAATTGATTTATCGGCTCAGTTTACGGCTACCAAAGATCGACTTTATAACGAGGTAAACGCATGAAATTTTTGTACCGTCGCTTGCAAGCGTTGGCACCATTATTTGAAAAAGGGGGGCGATTTGAGCGGTTATACCCGCTATACGAAGCGGTGGTGACCATTCATTTTGGGTCGTCCGATACCACCCGTGGTCGGGTTCAGGTCCGGGATGCCTTGGATACCAAGCGATTCATGATTTTGGTGATTATCGCACTCATTCCTGTAACCCTGTTTGGCATCTACAATGTGGGGTATCAGTTTTATGCGGCAATCGGAGAGCCGGCCTCATTTGGCAGTATGGTTATGAAAGGATTGACCGTATTTATGCCTATTTTATTGACATCGTATGCGGTAGGCGGCTTTTGGGAGGTTCTGTTTGCGGTTGTGCGCAAGCACGAGATTAATGAAGGCTTTTTGGTTACAGGATTGTTGTTTCCACTGACCTTACCGCCGACAATTCCGCTATGGCAGGTGGCATTGGGCATTTCGTTTGGAATTGTGATTGGGAAGGAAGTATTTGGGGGAACCGGCAAGAATTTTTTAAATCCGGCACTGACGGCGCGGGCCTTTGTGTATTTTTCGTATCCAGCGTATTTGTCGGGGGAGGTATGGACGGCGGTGTCATCGAGTGCATCGCGGTTGGTGGGGTACACAAGCGCAACGCCGTTGGGTGTCGCCGCAGCCACCGCGCAGCCGCAGGCAGTAACAGATGCTTTGTCAGAAGCCGGATATACCGTAATGCATTGTATGATCGGTCTTATTCCAGGTAGTATAGGGGAAACGTCGGTGCTTTTGTGCTTGGTGGGAGCGGCCATACTCATCGTCACCGGTGTCGCTAGTTGGCGTACGATGGTGGGATCGGTTCTTGGGGTGGTGGTTACGGCTACGGTGTTGAATGGGTTGGTGAGTGATACAACCATTCCATTTTTGGGGATGTCGCCACTATGGCATTTGGTTGTGGGATCCTTTGCATTTGGTGCCGTCTTTATGGCCACCGATCCGGTATCATCACCGGATTTAAAGCCCTCTAAGTGGGTGTATGGGTTTGGAATTGGGGTCTTGACGGTGTTGATTCGTGTGGTGAATCCGGCGTACCCAGAAGGGGTTATGTTGGCTATTTTACTCATGAATGTATTTGCACCTTTAATGGATTACAGTGTCGCCGAGTATCGCGTGCGAAAGCGGATTCCCAATGGCCTCTAATCGATCGTTGGTATTTGCCTTTGGTATGTGTGTGGTGTGTGGATTTGGTTTGACGCTTGCCGCCACGGTGTTAAAGCCCCATCAATTACGCAATCAGCGTGTGGATCAGCAGCGCAATATTTTAAAAGTGTTGGGTGTTACGGATCCGAATCAGTCGTATTCCGCCGATGCCATTGATGATTATTATCAACAATCGGTACAAAAGCGGTATGTGAACGATCAGGGCCAGGTATCGGATCAGGTGTCGGATCGACCGATTTATTTACTGGTCCAAAACAACACCCTCAGGGCCTATGCCATTCCCATTTCGGGAGCGGGATTATGGAGCACCTTATATGGTTATTTGTCGCTTGAGGCGGATGGTGAAACCCTGCGTGGCATTACCTTTTATCAACACGGTGAAACCCCGGGTCTGGGTGCCGAAATTGATGCGGCGTGGTTTCAATCCAATTTTGTCGGCAAAAAAATTGTGGATGCCAATGGCACATTTACCAGTGTGGGGGTGGTGCGTGGGGCCGTTGTTGATAGTATTTCCCCCGATCAACGCATGCATTACGTGGATGGTATCTCGGGGGCAACCGTCACCAGTCGCGGGGTGGATACCTTACTTAAAACCGATTTGCAACGATACGAGGCCTTCGCCAAACGGCTTCGTCGAAAGGAGCGTGTTATTTAATGTGGCGTCGAATCAAGTCCTCTCAAGCATTTGCTGTGTTTACGGCCCCCTTATCCATTAAAAATCCCGTGTCGGTACTGGTGCTGGGTATCTGTTCGTCGTTGGCGGTGACCATCCAACTCAAAACCGCTGTGGTGATGGTGCTGGCCATGACGGTGGTACTGACCTTTTCAAATGGAATTTTATCGTCCTTGCGAAAAATAATTCCCAAAAATATTCGTATTATTGTTGAATTAATTGTTATAGCATCGTTGGTTATTGTGGCCGATCAATGTTTAAAGGCCTTTATGTTTGATGTTAGCAAGCAATTATCGGTGTTTGTGGGATTGATTATTACAAATTGCATTATTATGGGGCGGGCGGAAGCCTTTGCCTTGGCCAATAATCCGTGGTTATCGGTGTGGGATGGGTTGGGAAATGGCTTGGGGTATGGGATTATTCTGATTGTGGTGGGGGCCATTCGTGAGTTGGGGGGTGCGGGGACATTGTGGGGGATTTCCGTTATGCCAGAGGCCGTGTATGACATGGGGTACGTGAATATGGGGTTGATGGTATACGCGCCGGCCGCATTTATTGTGATTGGGCTAATGGCTTGGCTGCAACGAACGATAATATCCGATATGAGGAAGGGATCCTAATATGCACTTGGTATCGATTGCGGTAAAGGCACTGTTTATGGAAAATATGTTGCTGGCCCTGTTTTTGGGTATGTGTTCGTTTTTGGCCTGTTCCAAAAATGTGAAGACCGCTATGGGGTTGGGATTGGCTGTGACGGTGGTTATGGGGATTACGGTTCCGTTAAACTGGGCGATTTATGCGTATGTATTGCAACCCGGTGCCTTGGATTGGTTGGGTATTGGGGCCATTGATCTGCGATTTTTAATGTTTATTACGTTTATTGCGACCATTGCGGCGGTGGTCCAGTCGTTGGAGTTGATTATGGAGACGTTTACCCCGGGTTTGTACGCCACTTTGGGTATATTTTTACCCTTAATTGCGGTGAATTGTTCCATTTTGGGGGGGAGTTTGTTTATGGAGCAGCGGGGATATGCCTTTAGTGAGGCGGTGGTGTTTGGATGGGCCTCGGGAGCGGGCTGGCTGTTGGCTATTTTAGCGATGGCAGCGATTCAAGAGAAAATGAAGTACGCGTCGGTACCCAAGGGGTTGGAGGGATTTGGCATCAATATGATTATTACAGGCTTAATGGCCTTGGCATTTATGGCATTTTCGGGCGTATCGATATGATGGTGTATGTGGTGAGTGTGGGGGTATTTTCGGGGATTATTATGGGGTTGGTGGCGTTGGTTATGGGGCTTGAAAAACGATTGCGATCAGGGGCGCTTTGCCATGTGATTATTAACAATTCTCCAGACAATAGCCCGCGTGTTCCGGCAGGAACAACGTTGCTGGCCGCCCTGGCCAATAACGGTATTTTTGTACCCTCAGCCTGTGGGGGTAGTGGATCGTGTGGGTTATGCAAGGTTCAGGTGACGGATGGGGGTGGGGAGCTATCCCCAACGGAGTTGCCGCATTTATCGCGTCAAGAGCGTCGGGATCAGGTGCGATTGAGCTGTCAAATGAAGGTTAAAAATGACATGCGGATTCGGGTGTCGGATGCGGTGTTTTCGGTGAAAAAATTTAAGTGTGTGGTGACGTCTAACGACAATGTGGCGACCTTTATTAAAGAATTAAAGCTGGCCCTACCGGAATCCTTGGATATGGCATTTCGGGCGGGGGGGTATATTCAGATTGATATTCCCCCTTATCAGGAATTGGCGTATCGATCATTTGATATTGCACCCCGGTTTCAGGATGAATGGCGGGGATTACAGGGGATAACAGCGCACAATGATACCCCCACGTTTCGGGCGTATTCGATGGCCAATTATCCCGAGGAACGGGGGATTATCACGCTCAATGTGCGTGTGGCCACCCCACCACGGGGGAAAACCTGTCCGCCAGGGATTGGTAGTTCGTATATTTTTGGATTAAAGCCAGGTGATACGGTAATGGTGTCGGGCCCTTATGGTGAGTTTTACGCCAAAGATACCGATCGGGAGATGTGTTTTATTGGTGGCGGCGCGGGAATGGCCCCCATGCGCAGCCATATTTTTGATCAATTAAAGCGTTTAAAATCCAACCGGAAGATTACATTTTGGTATGGAGCGCGTTCCAAGCGCGAAATGTTTTATGATGATGAGTTTCAGCAATTGCAGGCGGATAATCCCCAGTTTTCGTATCATGTGGCCCTGTCGGATCCCCAACCGGGTGATGATTGGTCGGGTCATACGGGATTTATTCACCAGGTATTGCACGATACCTATTTAGCAGCGCACGACGATCCGAGTGATGTGGAGTTCTACATTTGTGGTCCGCCGATGATGTTAACGGCGGTAACCCAAATGCTGGATTCCTTGGGCGTTGAGCCCGATATGATCGCTTATGATGATTTCGGCTCTTAAGCGAGTCCTTCGATTTCCATACCTGTTTACAATGATGCTTCTCCTGATGATAGGGATGGTGTGGTCGTGGTCGCCGGTATCCATGAGCTGGAAGGGGATGGCATTTGGCACGTATTATCGCGTTATTGTGGTGTCGCCACGATTTAAGACGTGGGGATACGGTAATCACGGTCAGCACATTGAGACCGTTTTGAGTCGCATTAATGGCATTTTTTCGACCTATGATTCAGAATCGGAGCTGAGTCGTTGGAACGCCAATACCCAAACGGAGCCACAGGTGGTTTCACCGGAGCTCTACGCGTTTTTTGAACGCTCTCAGGCGATGTATCCGCTATTGGGTGGGGCGTGGGATCCCACGGTTATGGCCTTAAGTCGGCACATGGGGTTTCAGCCCGGTGAGCATTCGGGTGACATGCCGGTGATGGGGTGGGAGAAGGTGATTGTGGTGCCCCCAAACAGGGTTCAAAAGACGGATCCACGGGTTATGGTGGATTTTTCATCCAATGCCAAAGGGTATGCGGTGGACGCGGTGTACGATAGGATCCAACAAACGTCATGGGTCTGGGGGGCTTTTGTGGATATTGGCGGCGAGATTCGGGCCTATGGGCGACAAAAAAATGGGGATGTGTGGCGCATTGGGGTGCAGTCGCCGGACATTACCGACACCGAGCCCATTGATCGCATTTGGCTGGCGGATGGCTGTGTGGCCAGTTCGGGAAACTACCGGAACACGGTGGTTCATCAGGGTAAAACCGTGGGGCATATTTTGGACCCCCGTACCCGTACAGGGGTTACCCACAATACCGTGAGTGTGTCGGTGGTCGCCTCCGACTGTTTTACGGCCGACACTTTGGCAACCGGTTTGTTTGTATTGAATTTTGGAGATGCCCGGGCTTTTTTAGCAAATTACCCGCAGGTGTCCGCGCTTATTATTACGCAACAGGATTGGGAGTTGATGCGGCATGATTTAAACGGGTTTGAGGCACACCGGCTGCCAGAAATCGAGCGGCCAAAAGCCAGATTCCGCCAATGAGCAGGCAACCCACATAGGGCCATTGGTGGTATAGGGACACCCGATTCGTGATGATAATGGGGGCCGTTAATTGATCGGAGCCAGCGTGATTGGCCACAGCAATAAGGGCCCCGGTGGGGGCAATAATCGCCGATTGACCGGTATTGGATGACACCACAACCATGCGCTGGGATTCGGCCGCATAGACCTGCGCAAATTGCCGCAGCTTGAGTCCCGCATTGCTGGCCCCATACCAGGCCATATTGGCAATTAAGGTAACGATTCCTCCCGGTGTGGCGGCATACGATTCGCTATAAAGGCCTTCCAAACAAATAATGGGGCGTAGGGTTAGGCCCGAGGTGGGAATATCGCGAAAGCCATCCCCTTTTTCAAAGGTATTAAAGGCCAGTTTTTTAGGGATTAATCGCATCAAAAACGGGGGCAATGTTTCGCCAAAGGGCATAAGCCGCTGTTTTTTATACCGGTCCACCAATCCATTGGGATGAATAACAAGGCTGCCGTTGAATAGACCCGTGCGATCACGAATAAATGACCCCACCACCAGGGTTTTTTGCTGGGTGGCACTAATGGATTTTAAGCGATCAAATAGCCCCCGTTTCTCAATAACTGTGGGTAAAATGGTCTCCGGAACAATCACAATCGTGCCCGCAGCGGCCTCAATTTCGCGAATATAGTCCGATTCCAGGCTAGGCCACGTTGCTTTGCGTAATTTTTGGGACTGCGGCACCGCTGTTTGAATCGCGGTAACCAATACGGGGGATGTGTCGGACGTTTGCGGGGATTGAATCAGTAGCATGGCAAGGCCAATAACCCCGATACCCACTCCACAATAGATGCGCTGGGTACGCGCGACAGTGCCAATCACCGTGAGACTCAGTATAATCCCCACGAGCATCCCCACACCCAAATGCCCGATGACACTGTAAATGGGTAGATGCGCTGTATAGGGGGCAAGGATAATCCCTACAGCACCGGTGGGATTGCCAAAGGGGCCCATGGCCTTTAAGGCGTCCATACAGGGCCATAGAATGGGTAAGCTGTACCAGGGCGTGAGCCAGGAATAGCGCGCCAAACGGTGAGCCACCATGCCCAATGCCCCATAAAATAGGGCGTAATACACGGTGGTTAGTGCCCATAGCACGATGGCAACGGGTAGTGAACTATAGGCATGAAGGGGCAGTAACAACAGGTGATGCATGCCCATATAGCCGAGCCCAAACACCCAGAGGGTCCAGCCCGTAATGGGGCCATACAGCAGTGCCAGAAGGGCGATTAGGGCCATCCATGGACAGCTATTGGTGCAGAGTCCCGCGATCACCCCGCAGGCAAGGGGAATTACCCACCATTTTCGGTTTACTGCACCCAAAATGTCCATGATTCAATGTCGGCAGCCGCAGCAGGGTTTAGTAACGATGCGTTGTTGTTACCGGTTTGTTTGGGACTATTGGCAATCAGTTCAATGGACTGAATACTGGACATACGATCTTGGGTATTGCCCAGTCCATTCGACGTAGTGGTTGTAATCAGCATAAAAAACAGCTCGCTTGATGTGAGATTCAATTCGTCAATGGGGATCATAAACGATAGTGTCGTGCTAGACACACTGTAGGTATTCAGCGATAGCAACTGGGGCGCGTACCCATAGTGGGTGTCATCCGATGCCGTTTTGGGAAAAGGGCCACGGGTGATGGATACATCTTGTTCTTTTAAGGTAATAATGCCACCCCATGAATAAAAATAGTTGTTATACATATAATCAATGCCCCTATTCCCACTGATGTTGTTAACAGCCGTTACATTGTAGGGGGCCCCTGGAATAAAAAAATACGTTGAGGCAACTTGAGAATCAACAATAAAGCGCTTGTCGGCATACACCAAATAGTAGTTGTAATTGTTGAAATTGGGTGATGATTTAAAGGTAATGGTCAACCCAAATGAGCGTCCCAAGGTATCTTTTTTTGTTACCGTATTGGCGCAGCCAGTCACCAGAAGAACCCCACAAAGTACGATAACGGCGATCACGTATTTAGCGCTGAATGGAACTGTCATCAAAAACCCCATCAAATCGGAAGGACTCGTACTTATTGGTGGTAATCCCAAGGGGATTTTCGGCAAAGGCGTTCAATGTAAATTGAAATCGAAACTCTTCCATAACTCGATTATACATGAGGGTTAGCTTTCGTTCATGCAAATCTTTGGTTAGGGACAGGGTTTGCAGCTGGTAATTTTGGTTGGTGTCGGGCGAATGAATAAAATACAGATCAAATAGCCAGCGTTTTTCCCACATCTGACTGGTTGACCCCGAAATGGTATGGTTCAGATTGGTCATTTTTCCCTCATTTAAGTCGTAGTTAATTTGAAATTTGGTTGAAAATCGTTCGGATGGTTGGATGTCAATACGGCTCACCAACGGGGTGTATTTTTTTTGCTTGATGCGATACTGGGTGGTAAACAAACCGCTAAATACCGCATTGGGTTTAATGATGAGTTGGTATTGATTGTCCAGCTGATAATCCACCACCCAATTGTACCCCGATGAATAGCTTAGCGCGTATTTTTGATCGGATTTTAGGTAAAATAGGATGGTTTCGCGCAGTTCGTTTCGTTCCAATTGATTGCGTTCATCAAAATAAAAGGGTGTGTTTCCGTTTTCGCTAATCCAACTACGATCGTACGTGGTGTTGGTTTTTAAAAAAGACCATGAATCGGTGGTATACGCGGTGCGTTGAGATAGCGTAAAATTTTGGTCGCCACTGGCGTAATAAAATTGTTTATAAGCGGTGTTTAACGATAGGTTGCCATTCATGAATTCAAAAACATACCGGCCGTTTAGTGATTGATCCGATACAAATCGGGATTGCTCGTAGTGGCGTTGCCGATTTACACTGGAAATATAATACGATTCGGTATAATACCCATATTGCATCTGATTATGGTAAGTCCAGGCATCCGATACGGTCATACGGGAGAGATCAAGGGTAATTTCGGGTAGTTTTTGCACAACATGGTTTCGAATGTCGCGTGTTACGGTATCGTTATCGGTGTCAATGTACAGATCCAATACGGTGCGAATCTGCCCCCAGGCCAGGTCACGTGTAAAGGCGTGGTTGGTTTTTAAGTAGCTGTCCATGCGTGAATCGGTTGCGCTAAGCTCGCTTTCGTAATAGGACAGTTGATTGGTATTGGTAATGTCATACCCCAGCCATTTGGATGTTGTGTTGAGATGGTAGCTATTGCTAAGGGTACTGCTATCGGTTTGGTTATAGTTGAGCGAAAAGGAATCCCCATTATCCCGTCTTTCCGATAGGGATGCCGTATAGGTTTTAGGGGATTGATTTCCATAATGGGATTGGTTAAAGCCATAGCGAATGGTTTGATTCCGATCGATCTGGGAACGGTTAAACTGTAGGCGATGGGTATCGGTTTTGACCGATGACCCTTGAACAACGTACATGTTTTTGGATTGAATGTGCGAAACAAGGGTGCTGTCGGTGGACAGGGGAAGGGTCTGATTCCATTCATGAATGGTGTAGGGGGTGTTGGGAATGCCATAGTAATACAAATCCCCTTCTAGAGTGGTGGGTGTTTTGTAGTGCAATCGTGTACCGGTTCCGATTCCCAAATTACTTAAATAATCCATGTAGGCCTCGCCTGTCCAGTGATCCGATAGGACATAATCAATCTGGCTTTTAAAAAACCCCCCTTCAACACGGTTGCTACCAATAACGGGCATTAAGTAAATAACCTTTCGTTTGCCCAAATCAAATATATAAGCGGGTGACCAGAGCCCCAAGGGCAGGCCAAATACGGGGTTTACAAACCGAACATTGTGGCCAATAAGGCGTTTTTCGGGCAGAATTGTAAACGAATCGGCTTCAAAATAATAATGCGGGGGGTCGTAATCACAGGTGGTGAATCGCCCCTTGGTACCGACTTTTTTGGCGCCACGGCTATTGAAGGTGTTGGCACTAACATAGATGGTATGCTTACCACTTTTGGTGGGGAGCTCCAAATACAATCCGTTAATGTCAATGCGATTGGTGGCGACATGCAACTCAAATGAATCGGATAGCATACTACGACCATTGGCGGTATACATCACATTGGTATGGCCAGTCACCATATCGGTTTGTTTATTGTACCGAATGGTTTCGGCCATAATTGTAAACTCGGGGTGTTCGACGTGGGCGTTTCCAGAGGCGGTTGTGGTTTGTGTTGCTTCATCGTAGATAATAACATCCCCTTTTATACGCATCTGTTTGGCATGGAGTTGCAGCGACAATAGCAGAACCATCATAACAAAAATAGCGTATCGTGCAAGCATGAGCCAATTATTGCAAGGACAACCGGTGGGGTTCCATCCAGTAATGCGGGTTTAAGGGGTCTCGATGCCATGTACGGCAGCGTATTTGGCCAATGTGCAAACAGTCTACAAAGGGGATGGCTTTTTGCCAGTACGATGTGGCCAATTCCAATTGGTGCTCTCGATAGTACAGATCCCCACATAACAGATAGAATAAGCCGTCGTTGGGAAGCTGCGTAATGGCCTGTTCAATGGCCCGCAATCCGGCATCAATAGCGTTGGTGTAGTAGGCATGGAGTGCTTTGACACTCCATAAATAGGCCGTGGTGGGGGGGATGGTTTCGGCTTGATGGATACTAGCAAGGGCCTCGTCCAGTCGGCCTTCATGAAGATGGACATGAGCCAAATTAATCAGGGGAATTGGGCTGTTGGGATCCATTTGATGGGCCAATTCAAAGGATTCTTGGGCCGCCTTGTATTGACGGCGAATGAATTGTTGGCAGCCATCGTCGTTGTAGGATTGTGAAAAACCAATGACTTCAAAAGGGTGCCGTTTTTTATGATGCGATACCACATGGTTTTTGCGAAGCACATGGGTAACATGGTTATTATGAACAACACTGCAAATGATCAGGCCATTATGGTTTAAATATTGATCGTTGCGCAAGGTTTCGATGAAGGATTCGGTGTTGGCGTAGTGATGGTCGTGCGTGGCAACCGTTTCAAATGCCCGCAACGCATGATCGGTATGGCTCATAAGGTGGTGATTCAGGCCGCACCAATAGTGCAGGTGTTTGGTATCCAAATAATGCGAATGCGATGCAATCAGCCGCTCTAAAATCTGCTGGGATAAATCATACCGTGATAATTCAAAGTAGCCGCGGGCCAGTAATTGCTGGGCGTGAGGGTATAGCGGGTCGGTAATGGGGATGGTTTGCAGGCGATGAATGCCGTTGGTAAACGCCATCTGCGCAAAACAATAGGTTCCCCATTGGATAATGGACGCAGCGGTGGTGGGGGTCGCCGCCGATAAAGCGGTAATCTGCTGATCCACCATGTGGTAAAACGCGTGGTTTTGACGATCATGCACGGCCCATTGAAACCGGTGTTTGGCAAGAAGGGGTTTTATGTGGTCGTACGCCGTTTCGTATTTTTTTTCGTTCATGAGGATGTCAATCATAAATAGCTGCGCATCCATCGCTAATTCGGTTGGGATGAGTGCCGTGGCATAGTCCCGTGCAACAGCGTACTGTTTGGATTTCAAGGCAATTTTTGCTAAAATGAAGGTGGCTTTTCGGGCGGCATGGGCATCGGTGGGATTGTGGGAAATGGTGTGCAATTGATCGTGAAAGGCGACGGTATCAATGGTGTCCATGGCCGATACGCACTGATCAAAGTAGTGTAGGGCCTGGGTCATATTGCCTTGCTGAAAATACGTGCACCCGATGACTTCCAAGGCCAAGCAATGGGTGGGAAATACGGCAATAATTTTCATCATCAAGGTCAATACCTTATCGGAATAACTATCGGAACAGGCCAATAGGGACTGCAAATACTGAATGCTTGCGGTATACTCACTGGCATCAATCAATAGATCAGCAATCATTTCAATGATATCGGGATGATTGGGGAATACGGCGTTTTGTTCGTTGAGTAACCGCAATACGGTGGGTTTTTGATCGGGGTGATACACCACCAATCGCTGGAGTGTTTGGCAGCCCTCAATGGGCTTGAGGGACCGAAATAAGACCGTTGCAAACAACAACCGCAGGCCAACATGGCGGGGTATTTTTTGAAGAATTTGACCCAGTGGCTGGATCAATTCTTCGGACTTAAAAGGGGCCTGTTGAATCAAGTCATACAGTACGGCGGTGGCGGCTTCGTAATCGCGTTTTCGAAAATACAATTCCGATAGAATGGTGTAGTACCGGTAATCGGTGGGATTGTTTTGAATCAAGGTGCTATAAAGCGCAATGGCTTTGGTGTAATTTTTTTCATCCAAATAAATGGTGGGTAAAATGGTGACAATTGCAGGGAAATAGATGTTATGGGCAATGGCGCGTTCAAAAAAGGGTTTAATTTTGGAGATGAGTCCTTTTTTAGAGGCCAATGCCGCCAAGGTATCATAGGTGGGTTCGTGGTCTATTGCGCTGCTTAAAATATCGTCAATGGTTTCAAAGGCTTGCGTAAATAGCTGCATTTCGAGGTAGATTTTGGCAATGAGCAACTGCAGGGCTTGCTCATGCTTGGGCGGGGGAGTGTAATTGTACAGGTGAATTAGAATGTCGATCCCGCTGTCGGGATACTGTTTGAGAATACGTTTAAAGTAGTCAAAGGCGTCGCTATACAACGATTTTTGAACCAGTGATATTCCCGCATCAAGGATGCCTTTGTTTAGTGATAATGCCGTCATCGGGTGTATCCGTCATACAATAAAATGCCGATACAGGGGAAAAAATACACGATATTCGGAAACCAGGCGCATAAAAACGGGTCAATGATGCCCTGCTTACCAATGGCTTTGCATACCGCCATTAAAAAGAAGTATAGCCCAACCAATAGCACCACTGTTACAATCGCCCAAATAACCCCCCACCAATCTTTGCTTGTTTTAACAAATACAACACAAAATGTAATGCCCATGAGCCCAAATATAAAGCAGGCCATGGGCAAACTTTGCTTTAAATAATACTCAATTTCCAGCGCAGCGGTATTCACCCCACTGCTGTCCATAACATCAATGCGTTCTTTTAATTCGGATGAATCCATTTGTCGGGGCGTTTTATGATTGTTATAAAATGCGCCCAAATCCCGCTTAACATGAATGGTGGTGGTATCAAATTGCGATACGTACTTAACATCCCCCGATGGATTAAACTCCTGAATAAACCCATTAAACAAATGCCATTCGTTTTGATCCCATTGGGCTCTTTGGGCGGTTAATACCGTTGGGAAGGCGCTGTTCTTTTTTTCGAACATGAGCAGGTTTTGCATGTCTCCGGTTTCCATATCAATGGTTTCGATATACAAAAATCGATTACCCCGTTCCTTAAAAAAGACGTTGGACGCAATTTTAGGGGGCGGTTGCTTGCGAACGGCGTACTGAATTAACCGATCGGATACTTGGTTGGTCCATGGGGCAACGTACTCATTGACGGCTAAGGAAAAAAGCCCCGTTCCCAACCCCAAAGCCATTAAGGGAATAATAATTCGAAAAAGGGATATTCCAGAGGTGCGGACAATGGTAATCTCACTGTCCTTGGCCATGCGAACCAGCAGTAGCATGGTGGAAAATAGGGTTGACATGGGCAAAAACAACACCAGAATTTCGGGGATTTTATACACCAGTAACCGTGCAACAACCGAAAGGGGGACATTGGCGTTGATAAACAAATCCACCAAAGCAAAAATAAAGTCCATGAGCCCGATAATTAAAAACCCCCCCACAGAAAACATAAACGGGCCAAAAAACTCACGGGCTAAATAGCGATCAATAATGGTCAATCGCTTCATAATGGAGCCTAAGTAAGTTCGTTTAATTTTTGTTCGGTTTGGGTGCGTTTAACCGCTGCTTTTAAGCGTTTTTTACGCACATCGGATGGTTTTTCAAAGAACTCGCGTTCCCGAAATTCCTTGAGCGTGCCTTCATTTTTAATTTTTCGTTTAAATTTTCTGAGAAGGGAATCTACGGATTCACCTTTTCGTTTTTCCTGACGTGTCACTTTCGTGCCTCCTGTATACAAAATAATACGGCTGTTAGTTGTAACCGTACATTGATATTATAGTTCAAATGCTCTAAAATTCCGACCATTTTTTCAAGAAAAAAAATAGTTGGGGGTGGGAGCATTAAAAATTCGGATTCCAGCTCATGGCACCAGGTGATTAGTACGTTGGGGAGAATGGCCGGAGGTAGGGATTGAATCAAAAGCAGTTGATCAAAAAGGGAGGACGCCAAAAAATTATGCGCGGAGGGTACAGCCGGGGATTCGGGCAATGCATCGCGGGTAGCACAATAGCGGTGATGGCGATACTCGGGGGACTCCGGAATAAAATAGCTATGGCAACGGGATATCAATGTTGTGGGCAGTAGGGATTTGTGGGGCGCCAATACAAAGAGGAGGACATTGGGCGGGGGGTCTTCAAACCATTTGAGGCTGGCGTTGACCGCGGTGTGGGTCATGGTATGGGCGTTATGGAGGATAACAATTCCGTAGGGGTGATGGCTGGGGCCATACCGCATGCGTTGGTGAATGAAGGTAATGGTGTCAATCCCAATGCGCGTTGCCGATCGGCAAATCAGGATGTCGGCGATGGGCTCGTAAATGGGAGCGTCGTCGGGGATGTCGGTGGGGATGGGGGTTGACAGACCATTACAGGTTTGGGCCATATGATGGGCCACTTCGGTAACCTGTTGGGGGTTTTGACCGTGTAAAATGAGCGCATGAGGCATGCGTTTGGATACAATGAGCCGGCGTAATGCCGGAGGGATGGTTGTTGTCATTTAAAGTGTAGTATAGCGTATTTGGTGTGACTTCATAAAGAGAGAGGCCCCAAGGAGAGAGGGAGGCACCGAAGGAGAGTTCAGTGCCTCTTTTTTTGACATGATTGTCAGCTACTTATCATTGTAGCACATATAGAGTTGGTGGGATTTTTGTGCATTAGTGGGTTCGGGGGTCTTTGATAGGGTGATATAAGTTTGGCGGGATTTTTTTAGGATTTATATAAAAATAGGGTTTAAAAACAACCTTGAATTTTTGCAATTATTTTTTGAATTTACTAATAATTAACGCGATTATATAGTGTGTGGAATATAATAAAAAAAGCGTGTTTTTTTATGTGGATTTTTCTTGGTTC
>JALQXX010000026.1 GCA_023262965.1 Candidatus Marinamargulisbacteria bacterium | reverse complement strand
TACCGTCCAGGTGATGCGGCTCCCACACGTCATCGGAATCCAAAAACGCCACCCATTGCGCATTGCTATGCTGAACACCTGTGTTTCGTGCGGTGGATACCCCACGATTATGGAGATGCCGAACAACCTCGCAGCGATCATCCTCAAAAGGGGTATCACTCCCATCATCAACCACAATAATCCGCTGAGGGGCATGGGTTTGGTTGCAAACCGAATCGATGGCATTGCGGGTTTTTTGGTGACGATTATACGTTGGAATAATAACGTCTATGCTGGGTTCCGGCAGCACCAAATGCATCAACAATTCACCAATAGCCTGTTGGGCCCTTGGCAATTCCTCATCAAAACGAAGCGGAGGCAGGGTGGTATCTGTAATGTATTTTACACTGCAAACAGGGATTTCTGCATCGTAACACGCGTTGGCTATAAAATACGCTTCCATATCATACACGCGCGCATCGGTATGACCCGATACGGCATCCACCGTAACGCCATCGGCGACGGTAAACGTTGCGTAGGGGATGGGTAACCCGGTACGCATGGTCATATGTACGCTGTTGTTTTTGTAGGCCGTTGTTTTCAATAGGGTCCATGATCCAATGGGAATTTGCGGGGACCCAGCCGTACCTATATTAATCACTTCCGTCGGACAAATTGTTTGAATAATCCATTGAATCGCAGGAATGACACGATGCCCAACCCCTGTAATCACAACCAAAAAAGGCTGTTTTTGATAGCGATGCCATGCCCCGGACTGCAGGGCCTTAAATCGTACCCAAGAGCCCGGATACGTGGATTTAAAGGTGCTGCAAAGCTCCTGCTCCAGTGCGATACATATAACAATCATGTCAACCAGTATATCAAATCTAGCCAACCGAAAATATGGCTCAATGTATTGATCCCACGGGATACGTATGCTACCCTCATCGATGGAGAGTTGGCAGAGTGGTCGATCGCGGCGGTCTTGAAAACCGTTGAACCGAAAGGTTCCAGGGGTTCGAATCCCTTACTCTCCGCCATTTTTTTTCAGAAATCCCGCTTAAAACTTAGATTTTCCTATCCATAGAGCTAGCAACCGTCTTCTTGGGTTTTGCGTCTGTTTCTTCACGGCTTAGCCGATGGGTACAGGAAATACCACAAAAATGGCTACTTCATACGCAGTCTTTTAGAGTGGTGACGGAACTAGTTTTATTCAATATTTGAGGGTATAGATTGTTTTGTTCTTCTTCTAAATTTTCTATTTCCTTTTTCTTGTTATTATTGCTCATTTTTTCCGCCTCCAAATTTAACTGAATATTCAAGCCAGATATTTCAAACCAATCAAAATCCTTTGCAAACTGTGATCAGAAGTGTAACATAGCCAATGGTTATGATATAGTTCCATGTGTATTTGGGCAAGCTATGGGTGATTTGTATGTCACACATAAGCTAGAGAATAATCGAAAATAAGGGAGAAAAAAAATGAAAAATAAAACAAAAGTGGGTGCTTTGTTTAAGTTTGGCGACATTGAGCCGAATGTTGATCAAGATATCAAAGTAACGATTACTCCTGTAAACACCAGTACAACATATAAGTATAAACTCAATGCCTCTCGAACTAGTAGACGTGGAGCTATTACCGATAATCCGATCGATTACGGGATTGATTCACCTTGGGACTTAAAGAAGGTAGCATGAGATTATGGAAAAAAGGCTTAATTTGGAGTGTAATTATTGTTTTTGGGTTGTGGATAATCCTTAATCGGGGATATATTATGGCGCATTTAACATCAGAGTTTAGGTTTGAGAAGTATAAGACAGCAGAGGAAGCTGAAAAAGCTTTACTTCAATTACATCCATTGGGGAGCGATGTTCAAAATATAGCACGAACACTTCAACAAGCAGGAATGATTGTAGAAAAAGATTATCACTATAGATCAATAAATATAAAAAGAGATTTATTAAATAAAAAAAATAATTATAAAAGTATGTACGCTACTTATAAATGGAGGACCTCTTTTCTTCCCTGGAAAATAATTGCTGTGCAAATACTAATAAAATACGATAAAAAAGAAATGATGAAAGAATTTTCATTAACTATCTATCATGATTAATTTTCAGTTAAAGGAAAAATAGAATGGCAACAATTGAGATAAGAACGCGAGACGTAAATGGAACCTCATTTTTACCAGAGTATAAAACCACCCAACACACATTTGTTATTTACACAAAAGATACTGGAGAACAATACATACTAAGGGGTGGACAAGATTATGTTAGTGAGAGAACTAAAGTAAATAATGATCTGAACATTTTATGCAAAACAACAGATTTTAAGAATTGAATAATTGCTTAGATCACTGTATATTTGGTTGCATGAATATTTTCTTGAACGCATGTTGTTCAATTATATTTTTTTTGATTTATTCGACAAGTGCATTCAGTGTTCCTAAATACCTTGAAATTCGTGAGCCTTCTGGTGTTGCTGTTCGAAAATCAACCGACACATCATCCGATGTTGTTTCAGCGGCATATTATCAATATCACTATCCAATCATTGATGTTCAAGCCACGTTTATACAAATAAGGCTATTGGATGGTAAAACGGGTTGGTCATATCTTGGAAAAAAAAACGAACGGTTTTCAATTGAAAATAACCATGCAACAAACCGTGTCGATTATGCTATTCCGGTTAAAACAAAAGACGGCATTTTAGTGGGGGCCGTTGAACCAAACGAAACTGTGCCAATTATAGATACATGGTATGGCCGAGCTAAATTGCGAACGCCCAACGGAAATGGATGGATCTACACGGGCAATTTAACTGAACAAAACGTCCTATTTTTGGATACACCACCTGTCACAGCTACATTTTATGCCGATTTTTCCGAATCTCACATTTTGAGTAATATGCCTGTTGATTTGAAACAGTCGGAATTTTTTGAGCCAGCCAATGCATATCGCTTATATGCCAACAATGACAGTGAAATAGAGCTAAAATTTGATGTGGGAAACCAAAAAAATGCTCGAATTGTATTGGAACATCAATCGAAAGATAGCGATGATCATTCAGCGTACTCACCTATTCGTATTCACATTAATGACCGGTTAATCGTTTCTGAATTTCAACCAGCCAGTGGGGTGTTTGCCATAGATCAATTTTTAGTTAGTGGTTTAAAACCAGGTGAAAATACCATTACATTACGTCTAACCTCAGGCAGTACGCATTATTGGATTCGTTCATTTCGAATCTATCTGGACCCAGCATGATAAAGCGATTATCCCAATTTTTAAACTCACATAAAAAAACCCGTATTTTTTTAAAATTTATTCAATGGGTATTTACCATTGCAGGAATACTATCGTTTCTACTCGTATTTTGGACTATTCGTAACGCCTCCCCTGAAAATAAAAAAGACTCTTTTAAAACAACCCATATTCAATTTATTAATGAAGGCACCGTTGATGCCAATAGCTCTATTACTGTGATGTTTAAGCGCCCCCTAGTAGGGGTGGATCGCGTTGGTACCGTTGAAGACACGTCGTATTTACGCGTATTTTCTGGTTTTTTATCATCTGCCGTTAAAGGAACGTTAACATGGTCACGACGCAATACCTTAACATTTGTTCCGGATCAGCCCCTTAAGGCAGGAAAGGTATATACCATTCGGCTTGCTCCAAAGAAGCTATTCCCCAAAGAAACCGTCCCATCTAAATATGATCAAAAAATTAACGTTCAAGGTCAAGTGTTGGAAAAAATTCGTTATGCTTGGGAACCCGTATCCGATACCGATGGTCAACATGTTCGTATACAAGGAGCATTACAGTTTAGAACTCCCGTACCATTGGCGCTACTTCGAGAGTCATTGCAATTTAAAAAAGGCATAACGGATATGCCCTTGAAGATTCAATCAACAAACTCTGATTTTACAGAATTTACATTTGAATCAGAGCCCGTTGACCGAAAGGCAAACAAAGGAACCTTCACATTAAGTCTAACCAAATCCCAATTAAACTTGGAAAACCATTTTAGCGATCAAATTCCACTAATTTCTACTCAAGACTTTCAGGCCGTACGGATATCTCATCAAAAGAGTCAATCCCAAGCACGTATTCAGATTGAATTTTCAGACCCATTAAAACCCAACCAAGATGTAACCGGGTTAGTGACCGTGGAAGGGCTTCAAAAAAAAGATTATCAGGTTAAGATTATTGGAAATGCATTGCATATTATTGGTAATTTTAAAACGGACAAAGCGTTTAAAATAACCCTTAGCCCAGGTGTGCTAAGCCAATGGGATATTGCAATGAAGACTAAAAAAGAATTCACCATTTCATTGGAACATGAAAATCCACAAGTGCGGTTTTTTCATGATGGCTATGTTTTACCATCAACCAATAAAGGAACGTTAATGTTTGAAACGGTGAATTTGAAGCGTGTTCGGGTTGATGTTTATAAGGTTGACGAATCCAATCTGTCCAGCTTACGCCAATATGACCAGTTCTCAAGTCAAAAAAATCGGCATTTGGAATTTTATTCGTATTTTATGCATCATAATTCTGTACCACTGGTTTCAAGAAGCTTGGATATTCTACCGGAAGGAAATTCCTGGCATCAACATGCAATGAATATGGCTGATTTATTTCGTGTTGAAGATAAAGGCATCTATATTGTTTCGTTATCATTTACTTACTCTGATATGATTTTTTCTTCTACAAAACAATCACGATCGTCTAATTATTCCATTGAATACTTTAAAAAAGCAGCCGTTCATAAACTATTAATTCGATCGGATATTGGGTTAACGGTTAAAGAAAGTCCTACACATTACCATATTTATTCAACACACTTGGAAACGGGGCAACCGCTACCAAATATCCAATTACACTTCTTAGATCAAAATTACGACAGCTTGCACAAAAAGGACTTGGCGAAATTATTTTTTAGAACACAAACAGATAGAAATGGAGTCGTATCCGTTCCAAAAAGCCAATTGATTCAAGAAAAATTTTTAATTAAAGCAATTTGGAATGATCAATTCAATTTTATTATGCTAGACTCAGCAAGTAAATGGAATCAGTCCACTTTCGATACAGGGGGGATTGATCACGTATCCGGTACACAAGCATTTATGTATACGGATCGTGGCGTGTATCGTCCCGGTTCAACAATTCATTTATCTGTTATTGCTCGAGAAAACGGGAAGCCCGTCCCCGATCGATTACCTGCACGTCTAAAAATGTATAACCCTAAAAACCAGCTTATTTACGACATTCAAAATACCGATAGCTATGATGGTTTCTATACGTTTACCATTCCAACAAAAGAAGATGACCTCACCGGTAATTGGTCCGCTCGTTTAGATTTAGCATCACGCACATTTAATACGCCCATTAAAGTTGAGACAATCGTTCCTTATAAACTTAAGGTGACTACAAAAACGGAACCCGAAGCCATCTCCATGACAAACAAATCGGCTACATTGAATGTCAATTCAACCTATTTAATAGGAAATCCGGCTAAAAACCACCCATTAACGGTTAGTCTGCGATTAGATAATCTCAATAAATCCTTCAAATCCTACCCGGGGTATTCCTTTAGCAATATGGCCCATACACTAGCACCTACGGAACAGCAACTATTTAGCGGCGAGTTGGATGATAATGGGCAACAAAAAATTCCCTTTACATTGAATCCACACACCGCACCACCAAGTGCTGTTCAAGCACAGTTAATAAGTACTGTTTTGGAAAAAGGTGGCCGCCCTGTTCGGCATGTGAACACCTTTGTTTATGACCCATACTCACGCTATGTTGGTATAGAGCAATTAGATACACAGTCAAAAAACTATTTACCTGTGAACGAACCCCTAAAATTCCAAACCATTCTTTTAGATTTAAACGGAGATCCTATACCGGATAAAACGGTGCACTATTCAATTTATAAAAATCAAAAATATTGGTGGTGGGAGTTTCAATCAAATAGCAATCATCAACTAAGTTATAAGCGTGACGAAGCTACCGAATTGGTAAAAAGAGGCACTCTCACCACGGGTATTCGCCCAGAAAGCATATCCTTTACCCCTGAAAGTCGTGGGGTGTACATGCTTGAGGTTCGGGATTCTGGTCAAAATGCCCATGCGAGTAGCCAGTTTTTTTCAGTGGGGTGGGGCAGTCTTGCCCGCTCGGGTGAAGATGCAGCCTCCATTCGGTTACGTAGTGAGAAGCTAGCATATACAGTGGGCGATACCGCAACCATTTATTTTCCTGCACCGCCTGGCGCTCAAGCATTGATTACCCTCGAAAAAGGGGCGACTATTTTATCAACCCATCGCACATCCATCTCGGATCACGCATCGGAAGGTACGTTTTCGTTTCAAGTAACACCCGCCATGTTACCCAATGTATACGTATCCGTGTCTGTTATTCAGCCGCATCTTCAAACAAAAAACGACCTGCCAATTCGAATGTATGGCATCATGCCAATTACTGTCCAGGACCCACATAATCGGGATAATATTTTGGTCGATACGCCTAAAGAAATCCAGCCAAATCAAGAATTTGAAGTGAAAATTCAATCTCAGTACAAAGAAAAATCACAATTTACTATTGCTGTTGTCGACGAAGGTCTTTTGGATATCACTGGGTTTACAACACCGGATCCACTAGCATTATTTACGGCAAAACAACGATTAAATATTAGTACTTACGATAATTTTTCTTCTGTTATTGGTGCCAATAAAGGTGACATTTTTAAAACATTTTCAATTGGTGGGGCTGATGCATTAGTACGGCAAGAGATTGCAAGTAAATTGCAACGATTTAAGCCGGTTGCATTATTTAAAGGACCCATTTGGACAGATCAAAATGGGTTTGCCTCTGTCAAATTCAATATGCCGCAGTATGTCGGTTCTGTACGTGTGATGGTGATTGGTGCCAAAGGAAATCGATATAGCCGTTATGAATCAGCCGTTCCAGTTAGAGCCCCTTTGATGCTAATCAGTTCCGCTCCCCGAACGTTAAAATTGAACGATCAGTTTGAAATGACGGTATCCCTATTCTCAAATCAAAAAGGAGCGCATGAAGTGACCCTAAATGTTCAAACAGCCGGGCCTGTTTTGGTGAAAGGCGATTCCCAATTTCGCGTTCAAATGTCCGATGCCGGCGAAACAGTTTTGAAAATTCCAATGATTGTTAAAAATGAGATGGGCGCGGCTCAAATTATGTTAACGGCTTATTCTGGTGTACATAAGAGTCAATCGGATATCAATATTAGCGTCGGTTCACCCACCTCACATATTTCAAAACTATATAAACAATTTGAAAAAAATGTTGACAGTGGCATTTTCGAATGGGAATTACCAAAATCTGATGTGCCGGGCTCGGATATTGCATTTGTGACCATTTCCAAACTGCCTCAGTTTTATATTGGACATCGCTTGGATTGGTTGGTTCGATATCCATATGGGTGCATCGAACAAACAACATCCGCCGTTCTGCCTCAATTATTTCTTAAAGAAATTTTTGCTCAACAAAAAGGAAAGCAGGCCCGCATTGATCAAAACATAAACGCCGGTATTGAGCGCTTAAAATTATTTCAAACGCAATCGGGGGGATTTTCATATTGGCCAGGGGAACATTCAAATTCAGAATGGGGAACAAACTATGCGGGGCACTTTTTATTGGCAGCAAAAGAAAAAGGATATCAGGTTCCTGATAGTCTATTAAATAACTGGTTGAAATTCCAACACGACAATGCGTATTCCGGTTCACGTTTGACACGTATTTATAGGCTCTATTTATTGGCGTTATCGGGCAATTCGCATATTGGTGCCATGAATGATTTATTATTAAACCAGTGGGAGGATGTTCGTAACACAGAAAAATGGCTCATGGCTGCGGCCTATGCCCTTGCCGGGCAAGCAGATGATGCCAAACAGATTTATAGCACAGCCAGTTTTGACGTCGATGACTATCAAGAATTGGGGGGAACATATGGGTCAAGACTACGAGATCAGGCAATCATTTTGAATGCACTGTTGGATTTGAAGATACATTCAGAGCTGATCGATTCGTTATTAAAAAATATAACCGATCAGTTGTCTAACAATGTGTGGTATTCTACACAAGCCTTAGGCTATTCGTTACTGTCCGTTGGCCGATATGTAACCGTTTATGAGAACAATGATGGCCACCAATTAAGTGGCGACATTCACATTGGGTCTACCCATCAATCATTTCGTTCAGACCGCCCCATTGTTACAATCCCCCTGCTTTCCGGATTCGGTGAAACACTAAAGGTCAATCTAAATCAAAAAAAATTAACCTATATTCAAGTCAATTGGGAAGGTGCCGCCTCGATTAAAAATATCACAAGCCTGGATGAAAAGATTCGTGTTACGCGACAATGGTTCAATGAAGATGGTGAACGCATTAATATTCAGACGTTGAAACAGGGTGATAAAATATGGGGATTATTTCGAGTTGAAAAAAAGAATGAAATAGCGAAGCAATCGCTTGAAGAATTGGTGCTGGATCAAATTATACCTTCCGGTTGGGAGATCGATAATATGCGGCTCAGTAAGGATCTATTACCGACTTGGATGAGTAAATATACAGTGGGAAAGGAAGACTATTACGATATTCAAGATGATCGTGTTTCCTGGTTTTTTGACATGAATCAATCCACCCCGCATCTTGATTTTGTATTAAAAATTTCAGTAGTCAGTCCTGGGGAGTTTATTTTGGCACCTACATTGGCCGAAGCAATGTATGACCGAAGTTACCGCTCGATTATAGAAGCTGAAAATGTTTCTGTATCAAAATAGACTGATTAAACGCTTATTTTTTTTAATTGTATTGCTAATTATTTTTTATAAGGCCATCCCTATAAAGAACCCGTTGTTTTCATTTGATTATAGCCATGTGGTTGTTGACCGTAATCAAAAACATCTACGTGTTTACACCAACTCCCAGGACCAATGGATTATGCCACCCCAGATGCAATCTCAAATCCCAGATCGTCTAAAAACAGCCATTTTAACTTATGAAGATCGCTATTTTTATTGGCACCCTGGGTTCAATCCTGTTTCGATTTGGAACGCTTATCGACGCAATCGTCAGGAAAAACGGATCATTAGCGGAGCGAGTACTATTTCAATGCAACTTGTCCGTTTGTCCGAACCAAAATCCCGAACATATGCTCATAAAATTCTGGAATTGTTTCAAGCAATAAAATTGGAACTAAACTATTCAAAAGAACATATTCTTAATTTGTATATTTCACATGCACCTTTTGGTGGAAATATTCAAGGATTTTATACCGCATCTATTTTATACTTTGATAAACCTCCCGATGCATTAACTTGGGCACAAGCTGCAACATTAGCTGTCCTCCCAAATTCGCCGTCATTGATATCGCCATTTAAAAACCCTGACAAACTAAATATTAAGCGAAATATTTTACTAAAAAAGTTACTGGATTTAAAAAAAATAACTCAGTCAGAATATAACCTTGCTTTGGTGGAACCAATTCCAACACAGCTATTTCCTTTTCCTTTAGATGCGGCACATTTTTCTGACTATATTGTAAGTAAGGAAAGCCATCAATTTTATCACTATTCTACAATTGATCGAGATCTTCAATTGGCAATCCAAGAAATTGCGGATCGAAAATATCGAGAGTTAAAAAATTTAGGAATACAAAATTTATCGATTTTGGTTGCTGATACAGATACTGGTGAGATTTTATCTTACATTGGATCTCAGGGGTATTTTAACCCGGACGGGGGACAGGTTGACGGGGTACAGGCCTATCGCTCTCCAGGCTCAACACTAAAACCATTTTTAACCGCAATGGCAATGGATTCGGGTATTGTTTTACCGGACACGGTTATGTTTGATATACCAACCAATATTAACGGATTTACCCCAGCAAATGCGAATGAGGCATTTTATGGGGTGGTCCGCGTCAAACAAGCATTGGTTGAATCCCTAAATGTTCCTGCTGTTCGCCTTTTAAATCAATACGGTGTATATGAGTTTTATCATTTTTTAAAGCAGGCCGGTATTTCGATGGTGTATAGTAATCCAGAGGCCTATGGGCTATCCCTTATTTTAGGTGGCGCAGAAGTACGATTATGGGATCTGGTAGGATTGTATCGCATGTTGGGGCGTGGCGGGCAACTTCAGCCCCTGAAATTTAGTCGATCTAACAGTCAAATGACATCACAAATGCCCATGATTTCAAAAGGAGCCGCTTATCTTACGCTAGATATATTAACACAACTTGTCAGGCCTGGAACCGACCATTTTTGGGATATATATTCCAATCAATGGCCCATTGCTTGGAAGACAGGAACCAGTTATGGACAACGGGATGCCTGGGCAATCGGCGTAACGCCTCAATATACAATTGGGGTTTGGGTTGGCAATTTTACAGGTATTGGAAATTCAAATTTATCTGGCGTTCAGTCCGCGGGATCTTTATTATTTGATATATTTAATTACTTACCTAAATCACAGTATGCCAAGTGGTTTTTGCGTCCACAATCGGATCTCAAAACGGTAGAACTTTGTTCGGAAACGGGGCTTTTGGCCGGTTCCAATTGCAACAAAACAGTAAAACGGGATGCTCCAAAAAATAGGAAGGCGATGATGGTATGTCCCTATCATCTTCGTTTGCATTTAAATAGCACGGGAAACCACCAAGTCTGCTCACAATGTTGGGTAAATGGATCGTATCAGGCTGTTAATCGGTTGGTTTATCCACCCGAAGTACGCCAAGTGCTGGCAAAAAACGGGGCAATACTGCCTCAAGTCCCAATCCATAACCCGGCACATAAAGGGTACCATATTGGTGATGTCATGAGCTGGGTATATCCAAAGAATAATAGCCAAATATGGATTCCAAGAGATAAAGATGGCGAGTACCAAAAGGTAACCTGTAAATTAGCGCATATCGATAATCAGATAAAACTATTTTGGTATTTAAACCAGCAATACGTTGGCCAAACACAGTATTATCATAACATGCCCCTGTTATTCAGAAACGGGCCAAATGAATTGGTAGTAATTGATGAAAATGGATATCAAATTAAGCAAACATTTGTAGCCGCAATAAAACCAAAAGAGCGGTAGCAAAATCGACAGTCCCATTCATACATGCCCACCCGAATAATAGCCATTGGGTTCCCCTCATTGTCTCATTTACACATCGTGAGTAAACTCCGAAATACCCTTGGGCCGGTCCGTTCTCAAAACGGTATTTCCCACGCAGGTATACGGCACATCAAAATGCACCGGGCCGGAGACCTGCAATGAAACGGCATGTTTTAACGATGGAATGCATGCCATATACTCAAAAAATGCATCAACCTGATTGAGTGGGGCATCCAATGCAATCGATGGCAACTCTGTCGCCTCAACAACCAGTTCATGACCCCGCCAGTGACACACATCGCTTAACAATAGCAATAAATCACCCGTGGTTTTAACCGGAAAAAATCGGCTTCGCGGCACATGAATAATTGCCGCAGATTCAACCGATTGAATCGCTGATCCCATGGCATACTCCAATTGATAAACCGAGCGCCCGCTCACTATTTTAGCATTTTTAATCAAATCCATAGCCAATGTATTAGAAGCTATAGCATCGTTGATGTAATCCACCGATACCCATATATTATTGGTGTTAAACAGGGGCTGTTTCATAAATAAATCACGTTGATGGGGGGATACCTGTCCAATTTCCCATAATTGCTTACGATTTTGATTCATAATAATGGTGCCCCCTTTAACATCACGCGGTGTTTTTGACGTTAATTCAATGGCAAATGGACACGCCGATTGCGCCAAATAATGCGCAATACGGGCATCCACTGTTGCCGCAACATTATCGGAATTGGATATAAATACATACGAAATTCCGCTATCCTTTAGCTTTTTTAATGTTCCTGAATAATACAAATCATAGAAAACACTGCCATGACCCGGGGGACTGTAATCGGACAGCGTTCCGGTGTTGAGCGGGGTGAGTGTGTCCGCATCAACACGTTTGAATGCGTGTTGATACACGTTATACCAGGGCGTATCGGGATAATGGCGATTCATATACTGAACGGTTGCATCGTTGGTATGAAAACTATTGAGCAATACAAGGGCTTTTGATAGAGGCGTTTTGGTATGGGCATCAATAATAGCATCTAAAAACGTTTGTCCGTGCCCATTCATACGAATCAGTGATTTTGGGCCTGTGCATCCCATAGTCGTTCCCAAACCACCATTGAGCTTTACCGTTGCGACACACAAAGACGATGATGATGGCGATGGCAAGTCTTCGTAATCCGTGATGTCCGACATGGCGACAGGCGTAATATCCGAGTTGCTGATGGGAACGGATTGCGCCCTACGGCGGCTTTGGTCGTACCATTCAGAAAACCATTTTGGCCAGGGCATCATACCTATATAGTAAAAAAAATAGGCGATTGCATCAATATTTTTAAATACAATATGCGGTTCCAACAAATCGATACCTAAATTATAAAGTAAAAAAACGGTGCCCTATGCAGATTTCATCCAATCATTTTTATAATCATATGCCCAAAGAAACGGCTGTATCGGGGTCTTCTGTTTTCAACGATATTATGCACCGGGCATTGAATGAGTTGCCCATGGATGATTTAAATGCCAATCAGCAAATTTTAAAACTATCATCGGTTGAATTAGCGCAATTAGGTAGTATTAAAGAGCTTCTTTATGCCACTATTCAATCACCCAATGATACGCTGTTTAATGCGTTACTGGGTGCCTTTGCTCAATTAATGAACCGGTTAGGTGAATCAAAGCGCAAAATTGTTGTAAACGAGCTGCATCACATTCTAAACGAGTGGGACAATGAATCGCCAGCTAAACAACGTTTTCAACGCACGTTACATCGTTTCCTATAGCGTCCATTGCACATACCCGCCATATAGCGTATACTATTTTTATAGGAGATAATATATGATAAAACCACTTAACATTTTACTGATATTGGTCGTTGCAGCATTTCCCTTGCTGGCTGACTGTGGCGCTTGTGCTACAGATGGAGCAAAAAAGTCGTATGCGTATAGAGTGCATTCCATGAACCCTGAAAAAATATCACAAACATTGAATTTAACCAGTGGTCAATTGGGACGATTCAATGACTTATTTAAAGATTTTGAAGCAAAAATAAATGCCATTCACGATGATTTTCACAAAAACGTGAGTCGCATGTTAAATGATGATCAGCGGAAAAAGTTTGACAGTATGCGTCGTAAAAACCATAAGTATCACGACAACGATTCGGATGATGACGACGACGACCACGGTCATGACAATCATTCTCATGGCGACGACGACTAAAAGCCGGTTTAAAGTATTTAACAAGCATCTAGAAATGCTCCATAGCCAAGGTTATGGAGCATTTTTTTTTCAATAAAGCGTAATGACGCCGAGTTAATGCAATAGCGACGTCCGGTTGGCCCAGGCCCATCTGGAAATACATGGCCCAAATGCGATTGTGCAATACGTGATTGAACCTCAATTCGTTCCATGCCTAACGAATCATCGCGCGTTTCAATCAATGCATCGGGTATTAACGGTTTCGTAAAGCTGGGCCACCCCGTGCCGGAATCAAATTTATCACGCGAGGAAAATAACGGTTCTCCCGAAACAACATCCACATACAAACCCGCTTCTTTATGATCCCAATACCGGTTATTAAATGGGGGTTCGGTATGGTGTCGTTGCGTAACATTAAAACACATGTCGGGCAACACGTCCTTTTTCCGACCACGTTCATCATCAGACATAAACAGCCAAGGCTCGGTATTTTGACCAGTCACAAATTCACTTTAAATGCGTACGAACGTTGGTTTTCAATCGACCTTGATTGCGCTCATCACGCATACGATCCAATTCAGGAAACTGCAATACCTGCGACAACGCTTCTTCATCCATAAAATTATCAATACACACATACGGAAACGGTTCCGCCGATTGAACCACTGTAGCGTACTCCGAAACAAAATGATCTAACCGCTGTTCTGAAATATACATGGTTGAAAACTCCTTTTTTATGAATCCAAAGTACCAATCATTGGCAAAAAAATCAAGCCTACTGCCAATTGGGTCAGTTAAAATATAGCGATTTGAATATGCTCATCAGATTTGTTCCGCCTATATTAAAGTAAACCTCTTCATCGTGACGATCGTCTGGCGTCTCAATAGCGTATGCATAACCAACCGACACAACAAATCCCAAGGATTTTGGGCCCGAGATACCAAATTCGATTCCAATAGTTTGGTACGGCGAATCAAGCTTCAATAAGTCACTATCCGGCAAAACACCTACCTCATAAAACAACCCTCCCTGAATGCCATTAATGCCTGTACGAATAGCATCATCATGATTGTATCGTTTAATAGGGAACAGATAATCAAGCGACCCAATTAGTATATGTTGACTCTCATCAGTCTCACTGGAAATCCCACGAATCGCTTTTGCCGAAAACAAAGGCGCATTACGACCAGTGCCTATTTGTATTTTAGGTGACACCACGCGTTGCGCAACAACTCTGTGAAATGTTTGTGCCGAAACGGTTAATTGTGCAAATGAAGGTGAATGCAAAAAAGATGAAAAATCATACTCAATATCAACCATTGACGGATATGTGACAAAATTAGAGTATGAGTATTTTGTAAAAAAGTTGGCCCTAGACACATTTTTTGAGTTATTTAATGAGAGCGCTGTTTTAATACCATAACTGAAACGCGACAAGGGGTAGAAAACTTGGCCGTAATAACCCATCTTGAGTTGCGTGTAATATGGGTGAATCATGCCAAACACTGTTTCAACCGGCTGCGTTGTTTCAAATGGAAAATACTGGACAAGTGCTGAAAAAACCCGGTTTTTTTTCATGTATTTTTGATAGCCTTGGTACAATCCCAACCGATAAGCTCCTTTCGATTCAAAGCCAAATCCTACTTGCCAATTATAATCCAAATATTGTTGTTTTCTAACTTGGAGTCCCAAACCATATGGCGATGAAAATAGCGATGGCATCGCAACCACATACGGTGTAAATAAATACAGCGCAGTGGCGTCGGTAACACGGTGATCCCGCATAAGCGTCGTTTTTTTCTTATTGTTAAACCAATCCATAAACGTAATGGTTGTTGATTTTTTAGGAAAGGTGTTATTGAATCGATCGGTTTCAAACAACATCATATTGGGGTCAAGTGAAATGGATTCAATGGGTTGATCGTGTTGAATTGCCAACGCTGTATGTTGCGTAGGGCTCTCCAATACGTGGTCCGATGATGTATTATTTGTGTAATTCACTCGAACAGGGAGTGCTGTGGGGGCCGTTCCGGATTTATGAATCTCAATCACTGAGCTGTATCCATTATCGGATGTCACCGATGTATAATCGGTTACTGAAAAATCAATGTGAGCCTTATTGAACACCCAGGCATCAAAAAATGCGGTCATGTTTTTAGTGGTTGTTGCTTGAGTCATTGTTTTAAGTGATTCAAACGATCGATCCTTATTGGCGTAATTGGTGTATGACGCTAATGCTTGATTCATGGCCGATCGTCCAATCGTGGCTTCCAGCATAGAAAATACAATAGCCGATTTATGATAATCTTTTGTTTGCTTGATGCTTAGATTTGATTGATCAAACGGATAATGTAGCGGTTCATCCCAATTCATATTGAGCATATCTTTAACCGCTAATTGGGACACATATTGTGAATTTTTTAAAAACTCAAACACAGGATCTTGAAAATTTAAATCGAAATTAAAAAGAGATTCGTATTGTTGGTCAACTAAAACATACGATGGCCCAAAATGATGATTTAAAAAGGTAAGCGCCATATATTGAGTCAATCCCTCACTTAGTGCGTTTTCATGATTGAAGTTCATATCAAATCCAGACCATAAATGCGCTATTTCATGGGCAATAAGGAACTGGTTCAATCGACTAAAAATCGCCCCGGCAGATCTATAATACGTATAAAATACCGAGCTACCCAAAAATACATGGCCGTTAATCGCACGGCCATAATAACCTTGATTGGGATCACTGGATACCACAATACGCTTATAGGGGAGAGGTCCGTAGTGTTCGGTGTAGTAATCGTAGGCATTTTTTATGTACCCAATAACGGTTTCAGAATCGTCAACAGGTATGTGATCGGGAGCAATTAAGTCGATTATTGTATCATTCGCTGTTTTTCCGAATACTTTTCTGGTATGAGGTGACATTGACACCCCAATACCATGAATAGGGTAGTCCCACATCGCGGTAACCGTTGTCGATTCAACCGTTCGATTGATTGTTATTTGGGATGCCGATAAGCCAATCGTCATGGCCTCATTTACCCCTAACACCAGTTGATTCACATTGTGTCTTGGTAATTTAAAATAATCGTTATGGCTGAGTTGATCGTTAACAATCACAGGGTACCATCCAAATCGAAGCCCCACGGTGTCTCTAAATGCATAGCTTTCTTTAAGCACATAACTATTTGCTATTCTTTTTTTGCTATTAATATGTAGCTGAATGGCTTCTCTTGGTTTTATAGGGGTATCCAGTATTATTTTTACTAAATTCTGGCCTGTGGAAAACATCTGTATTTTACTAAGATCTTCATCATCAATCATCTCAAATACCAACGATGTTTCATTGTGATAAACATCCATAATTGTATGCTGTTGACCATCAAATGATTTGACGTATCCGACATCATTCAATACGTCCGATATGTAAGGATTTTTCTCGGTTTGAGTATTGTCAATTTTTAAATAAATATGATCAACAATAGTCTCTGAATTATTGGTCCAATCAATTGTTTGATCGATATGAATGGTATTCGTGGTTACATCAACATTCGCCGTTATGGTATGAGACTGCACCGTATCTGCCCATATAATCACCGGGCTGGTTAACGCAATGCCAAAATATAATGGCAATAATTTTATAAATCCAGCCATTGCAATACACGTGTTTTTTTTAGTAGGGTTCTTTTCAAAACGATTCATAATCGTAAAATTGTACCAAGGGCATCTTGCAATAACAATAACCGCCCCTAAAAAACAACGACCATATCCCCTGAATGCCTCCTAAACAATGTCGCATAATATATATTATGTTAAATATAGCGATCAAAATATAGAGGTACATATTTTAAAAATTGCCGTATACTATTGTTTAGAATGTCGTTTACAAGTCAAACTGGGGACAATTGCACGCAGGTATCCACACAATCCTTAACCGATGCCTTGAAACAGCATTTTGGTCACAATGCGTTTCGTGAATACCAAGAGTCCATTATTCAAGCCACATTAAATAAAAACGATGTGATCGCCGTATTGCCAACCGGTTCGGGAAAGTCCGTTTGCTATCAATTGCCTGCGGTATTAATGAGCGGAACCTGCATTGTTATTTCCCCCTTAATTGCTTTAATGACCGATCAAGTGCGTGAACTGACCCAACACAATGTTGCCGCAGCCTGCCTAAACAGTTCTGTGGATTTTTTTGATCGACAAGAAATATTATCCCAATTGGATCAATATTCGCTCATTTATATGTCGCCTGAAACATTAATGGACCCCAGTTTATTAAATCATTTATCCCGAGTGCCCATATCGGCGATTGTTATTGATGAAGCCCACTGCATTTCACATTGGGGGCATTCATTTCGGCCTGAGTATCGCAAATTAGCGATTCTTAAAAAACGCTTTCCCAATGTGCCCATTTCGGCCTTTACCGCAACCGCAACCAAGCAGGTTGTATCGGATATTGCTAGCCAACTAACACTGCTCTGCCCCACGGTTGTTATTGGCAGCTTTGATCGATCCAACTTACTGATTCGGTTCCATGAATGCATCAATGGCAATGATCAATTAAAGGAATTTTTACGCGCACATGATAACCAATCCGGGATTATTTATGCACCAACTCGTAAAAAAGTGGACGAAATTTATGAATGGCTCATTAAAAATAAATGGCCAGCTGCTCGATATCATGCCGGATTGTCCGATACGGAACGAACCGCTGCCCAAACGGCCTTTATTACCGATCAATCCCCTATTATTGTCGCCACATTGGCATTTGGAATGGGTATTAACAAGCCGGATGTTCGATTTGTTTTTCATTGGGGTATGCCCCAAAGTTTGGAACAATACTACCAAGAAATTGGTCGTGCTGGCCGAGATGGCGAACCGGCTGAATGCTTATGCTTGTATTCCACACGAGATAAAATCATGCAAAAAAACCTGGCCAAAAAAGAAGCTGATCCTAGTATTTGCAATAATTTACTTAAAAAAGTGGATCAAATTGATGCATTTTGTCATGGAACGGAATGTCGCCGGGTTGAACTACTCCGCTATTTTGGGGAATCGTATGCCCATACAACATGCGGGTCTTGTGATAATTGCACCGATACCATTGAATGGATGGACGGCACCATTATTGCGCAAAAAATCACCTCATGCGTCTATCGTTTGCGTCAAAATTTTGGTGTTGCACATACCATTCATGTATTGCTTGGCTCAAAAAATCATGCGGTTGTATCCCGCGGCCACGATCAATTATCCACCTATGGATTATTGGCGATGTATAAGCGATCGGATGTTCGGTATTTTATTTATGCCCTCATCAATCAAGGCTATTTGATTGTAACCGAAGATCAATATCCCGTATTAAAATTAACCCAGTCTGCTCGTGACATATTATTCAACAATAAATTGGTTCGATTTAAAAAACGGTATGAAACGCAGCAAAAAGAGGATGCATTGACTCATGATGCCGAATTGTTTCATGTATTGCGTTCGGAACGTAAGCGACTAGCGGATCAAATGAATATTCCCCCCTACGCTATTTGCTATGATCGCGCTTTAAAAGAGATTGCTACCTATTACCCAACAACACGGGATGCCTTATTAAAAATTAACGGTATTGGCGAGGTTAAAGCGACAACGCACGGAGATTGGATACTGACAATGGTTCGCGATCATTGCCGATCAAAAAATATCTTACTTTAACTAAGATGACATCGTTGCCTAAAAAACTAGCCGTTAGTAACCAGCTTTGCTTACGTGACTGCAATGAAATAGCTGTTGTTGAAAAAGGAGCCAATCTTAGCTATAGCAATCTAACGATTCAGACAACGGACATCGATGAAGATGATGCCCCTGTCATGGTAATGATTCAGACAACGGACGCCCATGAAGATGTTGACGCTGTCATGGTTTAATTTGTAATTCGGAACCATAACACCAATAAGTTATTGCCAAAGCACGAATCACTCAGTACTATAAAAATTATGATACATTTTGAACCAAGAACCTCCATTCATCAAGTTGAAGAAACAACCGCTTTTGCGCCCAAGTTTGATGAAAATGGCCTGATTCCTGTTATTACAACCGATTACACATCCGGCGAAGTCCTGATGCACGGTTACATGAATCGCGATGCGTTTCGTCAAACACTGGCGATTGGTGAAGCGGTGTATTTTTCACGCTCTCGGCAACAATTATGGCACAAGGGCAAAACCAGCGGATTGGTTCAAACCGTTCGGGAAATACGTATTGATGATGATCAAGATTGTGTATGGCTTCGCGTCGATGTTGTTGGTGGCGCCAGCTGTCATGTTGGGTACCGTTCGTGCTTTTACCGATCTGTACCATTCGGGCAATCCACATCCGAATCCGTGGCTTTGGCATTTACAGAAAAAGAAAAGGTATTTGACCCCAAAGCCGTTTACGGGGATGCCCCCAACCCAACACAACTATAATTGGCAGTATGATTGGTATTTTTTATGCAAATGTGGCGGTATCCATCGCGCTCACGGGGTTAATTTGGACCGTCCAATGTGTGGTATACCCTAGCTTTGTTTGGTACCAAACACCTCGGGCATTTGCGGATCATCAACGTCGGATTACCTACATTGTGGGCCCGCTAATGATTACCGAACTCATTTTAACCATCCTGATCACCGCAACAACACCCCTGTGGCAAACATATGCGTCAGCAATTATTTTGAGCATCATTTGGCTCCAAACCGGGCTGATTATGGTGCCACTTCATAGACAACTCGCCAAAAAACCCGATTCAATGGCTATTTGTCGATTAATACAGCACAATTGGTTGCGCACAATCGGGTGGACTATAAAAGCGGCCCTGTCCCTTGCCGTGACCGCATTAGTAACGCTTTAATGACGGATCAATCGCCTCAATCCAAGCCATAATGCCGCCGGTTAAGTTTTTTACATTCGTAAAGCCCGCGGATTGCATGAGCTGAACGGCATGCGCCGAACGCCCGCCCATTTTACAATGCACCACGTATTCCGCTTGTGTGTTTAATACACCCAACCGATCCGCTAAATCGGCGAGAGGAATCAACTGACCCTTGAGATTGCAAATGGCGTATTCGTCAGGCTCTCGAACATCAATTAACGTGAACGACTCCCCCGCATCCAATTTATTTTTTAGTGTATGTACCGATATTGCATCCATAATAGGTGCCTCCTTCATTGTTAGTATACGGTATAGTGTCGATAATAATCCCATTTTTTTAATAGATCGTAACCAATTCTTCCATGATTGACGGATGCAAGGCCATGGTTTTATCCAAATCGGCCTTCGTGATGCCTTTTTGAATCGCAACAGCCAAACTCTGTATGATTTCAGAGGCCGAATCCGCCACAATGTGCAGACCACGCACACGCAAATCACTCCCCGACATAATTACTTTTATAAAAACAGGCTCTGGCTGAGCCGATAAAACGGCCGTTAACGGCGTAAACGTCAGTGTTTTGGTCGAAACATCGGCATATTGCTCGCGCGCAGCGTCTTCGGTTAACCCCACCGTACCGATTTCAGGATGTGAAAAAACAGCCGTTGGCACCATTGAAAAATCCACCGGAAAATTCCCTTTGCACCAGACCCGATGGAACCAATCGCGCGCCTGCGCAATCGCCACCGGGGTTAACTGCAACCCACCAATACAATCCCCCAATGCACTAACCGTTGGCTGACTGGTAGCGTACTGGTCATTAACTATAATCGCACCATTGGCATCGCGCATAATACCCGCAGACTCACACAATAAGGCGTCCGTATTGGGGCGGCGACCAATGGCCTGAATAACACGATTAACCCTAATCGATTGCGATCCCATTACGACCCGATGCGTATCTTCATCGATGCGATCCACCCGATCTATGGTGCTATTGGTGTGAATATGAATACCTTTTTCACGATACCGATCCATAATAAACGCACGTAAATCGGCATCAAATCCCCCCAGCACCTGCGATTGCCGGCATATAATATGGACACGGCTACCACAGGCCTGCAATATACTGGCCAGTTCAACCGCAATATACCCCCCACCCCAAATTGCTACGGATTTTGGTTGCTTGGACCACGAAAAAAAATCATAGGACGTATCGCAATAGTCGACTCCCGGAATGGGTTCTTTTTTAGCAGTTGACCCCACACACACCACAATATGCCCTGCCGTATAGTGGGTGTCATTGATGCAAATTGTTGTTGGGGACACAAACGATGCCTGACCACGAATCACCGTAACTCCCGCATCCATGCATTTTTGATAATGACGCGCATTTAATTTTTGGACATACCCTCGGATTGCCTGTTGCATCGCCTCCCAATCAAAAGATGATTCCGATACAGACCAGCCATAGTCATTCGCCGCATCCATTTGGCCACCCAACGCTGATACGCGATGCCACAATTTTTTGGGAACGCATCCATAGCTGACACAGGTTCCCCCAATCGTGTCATTTTCAACAAGCGCAACCGATTTCCCGGATGCCGCCAACTGCTTCGCTGTCACCAGTCCCGCCGATCCGGCACCAATCACCATAACATCAATCATATTGAACCAACCGGATATTGCACATTGTAATCATTCTACAATAAGACAATCTAAAAATCCCAGACGAATTACTGTTTTTGTAAAAACCCCGAATACCGCAATGTCCGCCCCATATCAAATTGAATTGTTCCCAATTCTTGCGTGGATATATACGGAATACCATAGTCGTCGATACGATCACGTACCTGACGATGCGGGTGACCGTACCGATTGGCCACCCCCGCACTAGTCCATACCAATTGTGGCCGACTGGATTGCAACAGTTCCGGTGATGTGGATGTGCGACTACCGTGATGCCCCAATTTCAATAAATGATACCGACCATTCATCATATTCGCATTAAGCAACGCTATTTCGGCCTCTTGCGTAATATCACCCGTAATAAGAGCGCGATGTTGATTTAAACTCACCCCAACCACCAATGCCTGATTATTCCGGATCGTATCGCGATACACAAACGATACCGGTATAAGCGACAAATACCCACGCGACAAGGTATATGTTGTGGGCCGGGTTATGATAACGTGATGATTGGCGTCGAAGCGCTGCTTAATAATGTGTTGCGGTTCCGGAGATGAAAAAATAGTGGGGCGCCCCCGTTTCGCCATCAACGATAAGCCGCCACTATGATCTGTATCGGCATGGGTGATGATAATGGCATCCAACTGGGTAATTCCCCAGTAATTGAGTCCCGGAATCAGGGTCTGCCGGGCAACGGGGTTATGATGATACTGCCCCCCTGTATCCACCAATACCGTGTGAAACCCATCCACAATAAGCGTTGCGTCACCTTGTCCCACATCTACAGCAATCATCACCGTTCGATTGTACAAATACCCCACATAAATCCCCACACTAATCCCCATTACAATCATCACCTTAATCATGTGTCGCCGATAATATAATGCCCCTGCGATGAGAATAATCAACCCGCTCAACACCCAATTAAATGGGAATGCAATCGCAAGCGGGGGGTGTTTAAATTCTTGAGCGACCTGAATCATAACATGAAGCATCGCCCCCACCAATGGGGACACTAGGGGAATCGGCTGGCCAAAAATCAATCCAATCCCCCCCAATACAAGCACCAGACCACTCATCCAAGACACCCAGACATTCGAAAACAGCGACACAATCGATACCGTATTAGACTGAATCAATTGAATAGGAATCGCAGACATCACGGCAACGATACTGGCGATCATGTATTGAACAAGCAATCGTGGCCCCCTAATGGATCCCGATAGCGCTGGTACCGCCACAAATAATCCCATAGTAATTAAAAAAGAGTACCAAAAACCGGGGGATATCAACGATCGGGGCATCCCTATTGCAATCACAATGGCCGCTGCCCCGACATACCAATAGGCTGGCCAGCGACAACATCGTATAAAACGATTGTAATAAAACAGATTGGCCATAATAAATGCACGAAAAATGGAGGCATCTACTCCCACAAACATCAGGTACCCCGTTTGAATCCCCAACAGCATTCCCCATTGCACCCACACAGTCCATCGCATCATTCGCATTACCGTAACCAACCCAACAAAAATCATACTCAATTGAGCGCCCGATATCACCAGCAAATGAATTAATCCCGAATCCGAAAAATCCATTTTTACAATCGCATCAATCGTATTAATTCGATTACCAAATAGCATCGTATATACCAGCCCTCCGTACCCTGGAAACGCGGCATTAAGGCGCTCCGCAATCAATGCCGGCCAGGTACCCAACGATTGAACCCACCTTTTTTTGGTCGAGGCCTCAATCAGCGTATGCGTGGTTACTGTAAACAGTCGATCCACACCCAACTGATAAAACCACCGACATTCATCAAATGCGTTTGGTGTCCGTGCCTGATTACATTCACGAATCGCCCCCTTTAACTGAACCGTATCTCCGTATACATACGGCACA